>JAUSPJ010000136.1 GCA_030655795.1 Fidelibacterota bacterium
AAATGCTGATCCGCAGGGATCGGGATATCAGGTTATCCAGTCTCAGGTAGCGATCGGATCCGGGGGCCTGTTTGGAAAAGGAATCGGCAACGGACCCCAAACTCACTTAAAGTTCCTGCCTGAACAGCACAACGATTTTATTTTTTCCGTTGTCGGTGAGGAATATGGGTTTGTCGGGGTTATCGTCGTTCTGCTCATGTTTTTCATTCTGATATCGCTCCTGATAAGTGTCGCGTATCGCCTGCGCGACCGGTTCAGCTCGCTGGTGGTGATTGGGGTAATGAGCGTTTTGTTTTTTCATGTATTTATCAATATTGCCATGACAGTGGGGCTTATGCCGGTTACGGGATTGCCGTTACCCTTTTTAAGTTACGGAGGTTCATTTATCATCAGCTGCTTTTTGATGGTGGGCCTGGTCTTCAATATCAGTCTGGAACGCCGCCGCTAAATGCCTAAAATAAAGTAAATTACCATTTGTTTTATTAACGGAATTTCGTAGCTTTAGCCGCTGGATTTCATGTACAATTTTTATTAGAAGAATTATTATGAAAAACAAAAAATTGCTCTTGAGTATCGTTTCCATCGCAGGTGTTTGCCTGTTTTGTATGTCGCTTGGGACACGTACGATTGCTAAGCCAAAAACGAAGGATGCCGGCCAGAATGAGGAGTTGACTAAGCTTCAGACTCAGGTTGAAAACATTGAGCAGAAACTGAATAAGACAGTTAAATTGGTGAACAGCCTGTCCGGTAAAGTTAAAGACCTTGGCAGTGTTAAGCATATTCCGGATAGCTACGGCGGTCAGATCAACAAACTGGATAGCGCTCTGCATGTTCTGGAATCGGTGACAGCTGCATTGAGTCATGATCTAGTGAAACTGCAGCGGCAGGTTTCGCAAAATGCCCGGCGCGCGAGTTATACGGACAGTATCAATTTTGAGATTTTATCCCAACTGGTGATTTTGGAGAACCGGATTGTGTCCCTGGGGGCCAGTTTAAGTGAAACCAAGTCCATCGCGAATACCGGACCGGTATCTCCTAAACCGGTTTCCGGCGGAAGTTATCGGGATCGCTATCTGCAGGCGCTGACATTTCATCAGAATGGTAACAATGAAGAATCAATCGGGCTGTTCCGACAGCTGTTAAATGAGGATAAATATCATGAATTAGCCGATAATGCCCAGTACTGGACTGGGGAATGTTTTTATTCGATGAAACAATATCAACGTGCGATCGTAGAATTCGAGAAAGTATTTGCATTCAAGAATAGCAACAAAGAGGATGATGCACAATTTAAACTCGGATTATGTTATGCGGCTATGGGCGAGCGAGACAAGGCGATTGATGAATTTCAGCGATTGATTGATTACTATCCCCAGAGTGAATTTGTGAAGAACGCTAAACAATTTGTGAAATAGAGTTATATGATTAAAAGAATATATTTTTTAACATCCGAGATTGTGCCATTTGCCGAAAGCTATCAGCTTGCGACATTTTCTAAAGAAATACCGATTGTGTTCAACGAACGAAAATATGATTTTCGCCTGATGATGCCGAAATATTCATTTATCAGTGAACGACGCTATATTCTGCGTGAAGTGATCCGCCTTCGGGACATGGACCTTCGGTATCAAAACAAAACGATTAAAGCCAGTGTCAAATCGGCTTTCATACCCAATACTAAAGTGCAGGTTTATTTTCTGGAACACGATGACTACTATTCAAACGAAGCGCCTGATCTGTATGAGGAATCCGATTCCGAATTTGGTCATAACGCATTGCGATTTGGATATTTTGCATCAGCCGCGCTGACAACTCTGAATTATTTACGCTGGAAACCCGAGGTAATCATTCTGAATGACTGGCAGATGAGTCTGATTCCATTAATGATTAAATCCGGACTTTTGGACAATTCCTATTTTAACGATGTTAAAATACTCCAAATTCTTCACTCAAAAAGTCCCCTTTCCAACTATCTGCTTGACGATTATAAAAAAATCGGTTTGACGGATTTGGACAGTGATCTGATTGGAAAAAATAAAAAGATGAATTGTGTTGCCGCAGCGAATAAGCTCAGCGATCATACCTTGCTGATAAATACCGACAAGGATTTAGAGAAATCCTATACGGCAGATTCGGTATTTAAAAACCTGTTCGGCAAAGATAAATCGAAAGTATCGACCTATAACCTAAAAAGCGAATCTCCGGAAGAATGGCAGAATTTAGCAGATGAAATTATTAAAATCGTGGAACAGTTATAAGAACCATAAACGTCGGCCTGGACGTTTGACGCCCAGACAGCTTCAATCTCCAATATTTAATTTTTGTAAGGTTGCCCTTTTGACGATCCTGATGATTATAGCTGCCTGTGAAGAGAAAATACCAACCATTCAGAATCGCGGTGATTTTTATGATATTGATACGTTAACAATACCCGCCGATTCTATGAATTTTGCACAGGCCGTTGTAAATCCAGGTATCGGACGATCCGGCGTACTGTATATTGGAAACGATAAGAATGTCTTCGCCTACACACTATTAAAATTTGGGAAATTAGATAACTATCTGCCGGATTCTATTGATGAATTCATTTCTCTGAAATTGAATTTGAGAAGCGGGCACCAGTATAGCCTGAACGATCTGTCAAGTGATTCGGTGATGATCGGTATATTCCATTTGAAAAACAATGGCGTTGATCCCTGGACTGAAGACAGCAGCAATGTGAACAATTTCAATATTAATGATAATGATTATTCTTATGAACTCTTGACTGAATTCAGCTATTCCGATTCGGATACCGTCGTTATTGATTTGGATCCGGGCCTGGTCTCTCAGTGGTATGACAGTGACAGTACCAATAATAATTATACCCTGGTATTTATGCAGTCCGACACAAACATCGCGGCTGTTCAGGCATTCCATTCAACCGAGTCGCCTTATTATCCGTGGCTGGAAGTAACCTATTATGAAGTTGGCGATACCTCTCTAAAGGTTAGTCGTATTTTGCCAACCGAAGATTTATCTATCATTAAGTATAAAAAACCGATTGAATCGTCCACTCTGTTAAATATAAATTCCGGGCGGGCGAGCTTTGGCGTGCTGTTCTTTAATTTTGAGGACACACTAACCGATGAAAATATGATAATCGCTAAAGCAGATTTGCGACTGAAAATTGATCCGATCCAGACCCAGCAATATGGTGAATATTTTTCATTATATATAAGTTTTGCAGATTCGAATATTTTAATGTTTAATGATGTTGATTCTACTTTTTTTGTTGATCCTTCATACGATCCTCTGACTGAGTCTGATAGAAAAATATTCAATGTGAGTAGTTCGGTTGATAGTGTAGTAATAGATATCAAGTCCCTTCTGCAATTGACAACTAGCTATGAAGATATTAAAAACTACGGAATTGTACTCTATACCGTTCCGACGTTTTCGAATATTTCAACACTTAGTCTGTACAATGCTTCCGACCAGAATCCGGCCTTTCGTCCATCTCTTCGGATTTTAACGATGAAAGAACAGTAGACTTATGATCAAGCGCATTGCCATAGTATTCCTGTTGACGTGCTCCCTCTTTGGGCAGACCTCCTACTATTCCACCTATGGATTTGGACTGCCCTCACCTGCGATTTCCGCCCGTTACCTGGCACTGGGTCAGACAGGCATTGCCATTCCGGATTCCATCAGTCTGAATGTATCGAATCCGGCCTTGTGGGATGGATTCATGACCACTTCGGTTCAGGGGCAGATGGGCGTTTCATCGTTCAGTACGTCCTCCGATTTACCGGGTGCGACTCTGTCTCAATTTCTCGGGTTTTCCTTTAAGTTTCCCATCGGTAAAGATGCAGGGTTTGCAATGGGCATCATACCATATTCACGGATGAAAGGTGAAATCAGTTATAATGATTCGATAGACTTCTACGGAGAACCGGTCAGATACAGCTCCGATGTGGACGTTGAAGGGGGAATCTCGGAATTTTTTCTGGGTGGCGGGTATCGCATCGGTGAGCGGCTCAGTCTTGGCTTGAAAACCCGTCTGTTTTTTGGCAGTTATCTGACCCGAATGGCGACGGATGTTCTTGATGACGGATCCGTTAATACCTATTACCGGAAATATGTTGTCGTAGAGGGTTCTCAGCTGGAACTGGGCGCTTACTGGATCAGTTTGAACCGAAAGCTGGAGTTGGGCGCAACCTATACTCAGAATCTGAATTTCGATTATTATCGGTATTATGACTATTACTTCGGCGACGATACAACAACAGACGTTCAATCCCTGAAATTCCCGACTACATTTCAATTTGGTGTGCGGCGAAAACTCGGTGAGGCGCTTGCTTTTTCCGCCGATTTTGCTTATTCGATGGTTTCGACATCATTATTTGAAGATTTCAGTGTAATAAACACTTCCTCAACACAGGACCCGTTTTGTGTAGGGATTGGACTTGAAAAACAACCGGCAATCAAGGTCAACGCATCATATTGGCAAAAGATGGCGTTCCGGGCCGGAGCATTTTATAAAACCGAAGCTATTTACCAATCCGGTAAACTAAGCGAAACCGGGATAAGTTTTGGGGTTGGCGTACCGTTTAATCATTATTCCAACCGAATTGATTTGGCTGTCGTGGCATCGATTCGCGATGGTTTTCTTTCCGAGACAATCGGAAAAGAGAAGCTGCTGTCATTTTATGCCAGCGTTACAACAGGGGAGTTGTGGTTTAAGAGATTTAAAAGGTTTTAATTTTAACGGAAGGGGTGTGTCATGAAAGATCAGCGCCTGATGCATTTGCTGGTTCTCGTTTTATTGTCAGTGACATCGATTTTTTTAAGTCAATGTATTCCGCCGGCAGATTCATCTGAAGACGCTCAGCTCGCGGCTGAACCTAAACAGGAAATTGATCGGGATAAATGTGATCTCTATCTGAATTTTGCGTATAGTTACTATCAGAACCAGAACTGGCCCAGCACGATTAAAAATTATAAAAAAATGATGGAATATGGCTGCCAAAAAGAGTATGCTCAGGATATCTATTCCTACTTTGGGCGTGCTTATCAGCAACTGGCCAAGACTGATCCGGTGTATTTTGACAGCGCTTTATTTGTTTATCAGGAAGGTGAAAAATATTTACCCAATGATATGTATCTTAAAAAGAATATTGCGTACATATACCATGTTCAGGGAAAAATTGATCTGGAAATCCGTGAATATGAAAAAATGATTGAAGTTCAGCCGGAGGATCTGGAACTGTATCGCGGTTTGAATAAATTGTGCTTCGGACAGGGACGTTTTGAGGATATGCTCTGGGGCATTGAAAAAATATTGGAAATTCAACCCAATGACCAGCAGGCTATCAGTGATCGTTTATTAATTTTTGAAAAACTGGGAAAAGATATTACAACTGTACGCAGAGATCAGTGGGTAAGGAATCCCAATAATGTTCGGTATGGACTGGAATATGCCGATGCTCTGTCTGATCAGCTGGAATATGACAAAGCGATTGAGGTGCTGAAAAAGGTAACCGCTTTGGATTTACGGAGCAAGGAAGCCTGGGACAAATTAGCCGAACTTTATAAAAACCTCGGTAAATATCAGAAAGCTGTCAGTGCATACGAGCACATCAATAAAAATATTGATCCACAGGACCTGAATGTCATTGATGACATTGCCAAAATGTATTTGAATCTTTCCGATTATGAAACCGCCTACAACTGGGCGAAAAAAGCCATTGCCGTCGGTAACGCACACCTGGCGTACAAAGTGCGTGCAGATGTTCTGTTCGCAGTTGCGGAACGCCATAGCGCAGCGCGCACGCCAATCAGTTTTGAAGATAAACTGGTTTATAAACTTGCCTACGATGACTATCTGCAAGCGAAAAAGCTGGGTGATTTCAGTGTTCAGTCCCGGATTGATTTTCTGAAAGAACATTTGATTCCAACCCGTGAAGACTGGTTTATGAATCGTTATGACGGCGCCGGCAACGAGCGCTCCGTGTATCGCCCGCGGCTGGATTGTTACAAATGGATTGACCTTAACGTCAGTAAAGACTAAAGATTAATGATTATTGCCTTTGGCTCCGATCATGGCGGAGTTGAATTAAAATCCGCCCTTATTAAATTTGCCCGAAAGAGTGGACACACGGTAATTGATTGCGGAACTTCGGGAACAGAATCGGTGGACTATGCCGACTACGCCGGGGCCGTTACAAAATTGATCACCGATCAACAGGCGGACCGGGGAGTGCTGGTCTGTAAAACCGGCATCGGCATGAGCATTGCTGCTAATAAAGTACGGGGAATCCGGGCGGCCCTGGTTTATAATATTGAGGTCGCATCACTGAGCCGAAAACACAACAATGCCAATGTGATCTGTTTTGGCGCGTCCTATACGGACCCAGCATCCGCCGGAAAAATGCTTGATATCTGGCTGAATACCGAATTTGAAGGCGGTCGTCATCAGCGGCGCATTGATAAACAGGACAAACTTTGGGAAATGAATCGTGGATTTTGATTTTTTACGCATGAATGATCCCGATGTCATGTCGGCGATTTCGGCGGAGTTCGAACGCGAGCGCGGGACATTGGAACTGATTGCGTCGGAGAACTTTGTCAGTCCGGCGGTGCTGGAAGCGGCCGGTTCGGCGATGACCAATAAATATGCCGAAGGATATCCGGGGAAGCGCTATTACGGTGGTTGCTCGGCGGTGGACACGGCCGAAAATCTGGCCCGGGACCGTGTAAAGGAACTATTCGGCGCGGAATATGCCAATGTACAACCGCATTCCGGTTCCCAGGCAAATATGGCGGTCTATTTTACGCTGTTGAAAACCGGCGACACGGTTTTGGGAATGGACCTGGCACATGGCGGGCATTTGACCCATGGCAGCCCGGTAAACTTTTCGGGAAAATTATTTAATATCGTTTCCTACGGAGTAAAGCGGGAAACGGGACGGATC
>JAUSPJ010000137.1 GCA_030655795.1 Fidelibacterota bacterium
ATATCTTTGCCGTAGACCGCTTTTTTATCATAGGAAAGCTTAATACCGTTCATATTGGATGGATTGTGACTACCGGTAATCTGAACAGCGCCATCCACATCCAGCGTGAACATACTGTAGTAATTGACCGGAGTCGGCACAATCCCTACATCTACGACGTCAATACCAGTTGACAGCAATCCCTGGGCGAAGGCCTTTTTCAGCATCGGTGTAGACAACCGTACATCGCCACTCAGAGATAGGGTCTTGCCCCCTTTTTCACGGACATAAGTCCCAAAGGCTTTACCCAGCAGAACGACCACATCCTCGGGAAAATCCTCCGCCACAACTCCCCTAATATCATACTCACGAAAAATATACGGATTCATTTATTTCTCCTCTAAATTGTTATTTTTCCAAGAACCACCGGCCGTCGTGCCCCGGTTACATTCGGGACATTACCCGGTATCTCCCAAATCGTAGCAGCGGCCAGAACAGCAAATGCCAACGCCTCTTTCGCGTCGCCTGTAATGCCATAATCATCGGATCGCTTAATCGGTACATCTGCAAATAGTGTTTCAAGATGATTTATAATGACCGGATTATCAGCGCCGCCGCCGCTGACGATAATTTCGTCTATTGAAAAGTTATTTGCAAAAAACTGTTGATAATTATAAAAAATAGCCTCAACCGTAAAACGCGTAACTGTCGCTGTCAAATCCCCATAATCCGTTGAATTCAGTTTAAATTTACTGATGATGTCTTCAATGACATTTCTGCCAAAAATTTCACGACCTGTTGATTTCGGCATCTTTGCCCCGATATAGGGGCGCTCCATCAGGTAATTGAGAATATCCTGCCGTATAGTACCGGATTGGGCAATTTTTCCGTCCTGATCAAAAGTCTGAGTCCCACCACTGAACAATTCCGCTGAAATATCGATCAAAGAATTTCCGGGGCCCGTATCCAACGCATAAATGTCATCGGTGGTTTTGGCGCTGGCCGGAATAAAGGTAAAATTGGCAATCCCGCCAATATTCAAGATCATCAGGTTTTTGTGAATCTTCTTAAACAGCAGATAATCCACAAAGGGCGCCAACGGCGCGCCCGAACCACCCGCAGCCACATCCCTGACACGGAAATCGGAAACAACCGGTATCTTGAACGCTTCAGCTAATACCGCCGCTTCACCAATCTGCAATGTGGAATGGCGATGGTCGTGCCATACCGTCTGACCATGACTTCCAATCAGATCAATATCGTCGACAGAAATCCCATGTTCATCAAAAAACCGTCTAATCAATTCCACATAGGTATTGGCAATGATAAAATTCATCCGGCAGACGGTTTCAGTAGTGCCCTTCGGAATCCGGCTCAGCAATTTCTTAAATTCGGCATCGTATTTGTATTCAGAATACTTGACAATATGAACTTCGATTTCATTTTTATTCCGGGATATATCTGTCAGGCATACATCCAGTCCGTCCATGGATGTACCGGACATCAGACCAAGAATTTTGAGTCTTGTTTTTTGATGAAGTTCCCAAATTGATGGCATTGGAGACTAAACTCAATTGGTTTATTTAGATGATTTACTAAACGGATTCTTCGAAAGCGAAGCGGATAAATCCGTTATGTTCTTTTATTAAATCCTGTGCTTTATCAAATGAAATATTCAGTTTCACCATAACGACGGCTACTTTGAGATGCTTATCGGCGGCCAGCAGCGCCTGGTATGCATCATCATAGGACAATCCGGTCAGTGTTGATATGATCCGGGTTCCCCGATCCACAAGTTTTGAATTGATGGCCTGATGGTCGATCATGTAATTACCATAAACCTTTCCCATTTTAATCATTGCCGTAGTGGTAATCATATTCAGCGCCATTTTGGTAGCAGTCCCGGCTTTCATGCGGGTCGATCCGGTGATCAGTTCCGGCCCCACCAATACCTCGATAAAAACATCGACAGCCTCATCGATTCCCAGCCCGTTTCGAGGCGTACAGGTAAAAAAGATCGTTTTGCATCCGATAGATTTCGCATATTTCAACCCACCATGAACATAGGGCGTAGTGCCGCCGGTAGCAATGCCAATCAGTACATCCTTGGGGGTTAGCCCGATCGCTTTGCAGTCGGCTTCACCGCTTTCCTGATAATCTTCGGCCCCTTCGACAGCTTCCCGCAGCGCCCGCCAGCCGCCGGCTATCATGCCCTGTACCATATCCGGCGATGCGGAAAAGGTTGGCGGTATTTCACTGGCATCCAATACTCCCAGGCGTCCGCTGGTACCGGCGCCGATATAACGCAAGCGTCCACCATTCCTGAAGACTTCTACAATAATATCGGTAGTCCGGGCGATTTCAGGAATCACCTTTTTGACTGCCAGGTGAATGGTAGCATCCTCTTCATTGATCAGATGAATGATCTCCTCTGTTGTCATAGCGTCAATCCGCTCACTTTTGGGATTGATCTTTTCTGTCAGGATGTCGCTGCGATTAATTATTTTGACCATCTGTTATTATTTCCAATTGTCTATTTTGAATTATCTGTTATCGATAAATGCTGTGAAATTGACGGTTAAAAAACACGCTATAAAATAGATAAATCTGGTCATTTATGAAAGGAAGTAATGCTACTGTAAAAAGGATTCTATTTTCAGCCGAAATCATAGATCCTTTTTATTTAGCGAAGAAGATTACCAATCAGAAGAAGCGGCGCAGCAATTCTCCTTTTTCTCCAACTCGTGTACAACTGTCATATTCCTGCAGGATCTTCATTTTGTGTTCTCTGCTTATGTAACGACGTTTGATCCCGGGGCTAACTTCGGTTTTCATCCCTTCTCCTACTGTTGGCATAATTCTCTCTTCCTTTCTGATTAGAGTTTATTTTAACTCTAATCGTGTCCAAGAAAATTTAGGCACTCAGGGATGGGAGTAAACAGAATAACTTTAATACTCCCCATAATCATTAACTAACTACAAAGGAGAAAGTATGAAGCAGTTATCAATGTTTATTGTGGTTCTCTTACTGTGTACGATCGTGTTTCTTGGGTGTAGCCAAGATGATGACAATCCCCTATCGGCGGAAGAGACTGAACTTCCAACGTACCAACCGAAAGGTACTATTACAGGGGTAATTAAAGATGTGTGTACGAGTGAAGCAATTAAAGGCGCAGTGCTTTCATTGTCCTACAACGGCACAGTTACTACGGTAAAATCCAACAGTGCAGGGCAGTTTTCGTTTGGTAATGTTCCTGCCGGACAATTCAAAGTTATGAGCGGTGCTATCATGGCAACGGGAACATATACCATCACCGCCTCGCTAGTCGATTACAATAAATCGTTAAGCGACACAACCAAGAGATATAGGAATTATTACTACAGTACGGTTACTATTACGTTTACTTCATTAGTACCGGGCGATTCTCTTGGAGTCAGCGGATTAGTTGGAAGCGTTGTGTTCAACATTTCGCAATTAAACACAACAATAGTTGGTCAGGTTGTTGATGAAAAAATGCAACCAGTGGCATCAGCATATGTCATCTTAGGTGATCTCTCAATTACTCCGGGAGTGATATTAAAGCAAACACAAACAGATGTAGATGGCAATTACAGATTTACTGACATTGATAATGGAATAAGTGTTGCCATTATGGCGCGCAGCGCTGATGGCAAATATGAAGGTGGTTTGCCAAGTTCGCTTTCTCTTCCATGCAATCTTATGTACGACTCATTGCGTTCTCGAGTAACAGCAGAAAGAATTCAACTCCACTGGGCAAATGACGTTGCGCCGTATGTTATTGACATTACTCCCCAGAACAATTCGGATGTTTCTCATTCGGGATTAGAAATTATTTACACCTTCTCAGTTCCAATTAAACAAACACCCTACACGCGAACCGACCTAGGCCGCGGACATGGTACAATTCTTGATGATATTGTTATTTCGTATTTGGGACTTAAGAAGTCAACAGGAACAATAAATTCCGATGTTTCATGGAATACAACAATGACTCAACTTACTATTCATCCAAGCAACGTCGTTGGTTCTGCTAAATACAGTATTGATGTTAGACATGCCTTGCCAAAATTGGAGGATGAAGCTGGATTAAACGTTGTAAATAATACAAACATCATCGGTGATTTTGAGGTATTGAATTTCACCACTGCTGGGCAATCAACAATACCAGCAGCACCGGTTCTTTCGCGCCGAATAGTAGCTGGTATCTATGAGCAACTCGACTATGACGGTGGCATAGTGAGCTTAGAATGGAATTCAGATCCGGATGCACGTAGCTATAATTTGTATCGCCAAATTGGAAATGGTCCTTTTGAGCTTATTAATCCTGATGTCTTTTCCCTTATCGTTACAAATATGACAGGTATGCTTGTCACTCCTGCTATAAATGATCCACTCTCTGCTTTAACGGTCAAATATCAGGTTCGCGCAGTGAGCAAGGATTTGGTAGAAGGTCCATCAAGCAACACCATTACTGCTAGTGATGGGATAAGCCCCAGCTTAATCAATGCATTGGTAACCAATATTGCAATGCAACGATATCAAATTCGTCTTCGTTTCTCTGAGCCTCTATCGATCAGCGCAATAGAAAATGTAGATAACTATTTCGTTCAAGACCCAGATACAGTAGTTTTTGTAAAAGAACAAGCGGCATATATTGGCTACAATGCTGGGAATGATTGTTACGAAGTTCTGTTAACGGTTTCAATTTCCAATGGCGAAAATTTGCCTGCTGGATTTTCATTAAGAATAGGCAGTGGAGTAGTTGATCTTGCTGGAAATAGCATTGATAACACAGCAGATACGTATGTTTATTCAGCTCCGCCTACACCTATTTTACTGTCTCCAGATAACGGAGCTACCAACGTTTCGTCCGCTTCGGCTTTAAAATGGAAAGTAGCAAACGGTGCAATATCTTATCGACTTCAGATTTCGACAAATGCTGCCTTTACCGCAATTGTTTTTGATAACAATCAGATTACATCGACAGGCTTTAATTTGAGTGGTGTAACAGGGTTATTAAGCGGTACTAAATACTACTGGCGCGTGCAGGCGGCTAATTCGGTGGGAACGAGTTCATATTCTCCAGCGCGCAGCTTTACATTAAAGTAAGCATACTTTGTAATGAAACGATAAAAGGGCGGGTTTCTAAACCCGCCCTTCGTGTTTTTATGATGTCTATGAGACAGGACAGAACTGTAACATCAAATAATAGTAGCGATAGCATCAGGTACATTGGTACTATTACGGCTATTGTTGCCTGTTCGAGGATAATCTTCCCCAGCAAAGCCGATGCTCAGGCTATTTTCGATAATGCCACTGATTTAAATGCAGAATTACAGGCAATCCCAATATCTGAAGAAAAATTTGAAAGTATCCTGCCTTCCGCTATCGTTGCTTATAATGAATCAACCGATAATCCGAAAGTAATCTCAATTGATGATGAAGAGGTAATGTACCTCGACACCCTGGATATTGCCGATGATGACCGATTTTGGGGCATGATATTACAAACGGTGTACTACGAGTTTGAAATGGAGGATTTTAGAATTCGCTGGTATACAAACGACTGTGGCGATTACAAAGCCAAGGATGTATTAGTAAAAAGAAACAGCGATAGTGACTGGAAATTTATTTATAACAGGGTTCATGTTGATCAATCAGATCCGGATCCGGCTACAAGAGAAATTTATACCATTGGTTTATCGGATACCCGTCGCGAAGATTTATTCTTCTGGGAAAAGGGCAATGCAAGTTCAAATCCTGATAGTGATACTTTAACGCACATAGCGATCAGGTTTATTCAAGATTGGAATGACGAGAATTCAATGGGCGGTTCATTAAATGGAGAGTCATTGCTGATTACTTTTGGAAAAACGTCAACACAAGAAGCCGGCGGGGGGTTTGGCCGGGTTACAGATGATATAATCGTTTTTTCAATATCTGTGATATATCAGATGGGTGATCCGGGTGCTTCAGGAACATTTGGATTTATGCATAATTTTGAAATTTCTGAGACGGGTAAAATGAAATTTTCCGATTTAGAACAAGAAACCCAATTGGCCAAGCAACTATACCCAATAAAATCAATTGAATTTGAAGTTGAATACGACTTCGCTGATTGATAAAAATATTTATAAGGCCAGCATACGACAACGCCTATAGTTTATTAATTGAACATGCTGGGCTTTTTAGGCTTACTGGACTTTCTGGGTTCCGCGCTTGAGGAGCCGGCTCTGTATGGACTGTATGCTTTATTTGCTCTCTTTGGTCTGTTTGGGTATAAAGAGCAGAACGGGCGCGATGAAAAGCAGTAATACCGGTCGTTGGGCAGATATTCTATCCAATCCACCCCTACCGTCATATTTCTGGCGGGCAATCTTGAACTGGTTGTAGACATTGCGCCTCCGGCCGAAATTCTCTAACCATTAATTCAATCTCTCTGTCAAGCGCGGTGAATTTACTTCACGCCCGCCCCGGTAATCAGTTGCGGATAAGAAAACTAAGGTTGTATATATTCTCTGTATTTCTTAGAATCATCTTGAATATACAACCTTAAGGTTGTATATTAGCCATGTGAATGGTAAAGAACTGGCAAAGATACTCAAAAAGAACGGGTGGGTCTTGGATCATATTAAAGGAAGTCACCATATCTTCATCAAAGAGAACAAACGCGCCATTCCGATCCCCATTCACGGTAACAAAGACCTGCCGAAAGGATTGGTCAGTGCAATTCTCAGACAGGCTGAAATAACAGAGGTTTAATTTATGCATTACTTCGCAAAAATTATTAAAGAAGATAACGTTTATCTGGTTTCTTTTCCCGAACTCCCGAACGTAAATACTTATGGCGCTACTCTTCAATCGGCTATTGCCAATGCCGCCGAGGCTTTGAATGGCACATTAGAATCGGACTTTGAACGCGGATTTTCCCTGCCTGAATTTATCGAGTATAATGAGCCGGATTTCTATGCCATTCCGGTATCACCGCACCTGGAAATTGCTTATACTCTGAGAAAACTGCGTGAAAATAAATCACAAGTTGAAATCGCCCGTGCCCTGGGTATTTCCTATCAGGCCTACCAAAAACTGGAAAATCCGCGTAAGTGCAACCCGACCATTAAAACTCTGGAAAAAATCAGCACCGTACTCGGCAGGAAATTGGAAGTACAATTTTCATAGAACCTGACTTAAACAAACCGAACGACCTTGAAAATTCCGTATTTTAGGGTCTAAATATTAGTGCGTATATATCTATAAATAAATCTTTGTAAAGTTAGATTTCTCTCGTATATTCCTCCCCGCCTGAACGAGAGCCAGTCGGGCAGGCAAAAAGGAGGATAACATGATTAGAATGACACTGAGTGATGAAGAGAAAATGAAACTGATCAAACTCAGAGAAGGCTCCATTTCTGAACATTCCGAAAAGGCATTGATGGTATTGTTAAGCCACGAAGGAAAGTCGCCGCAGGAAATAGGTAAAATACTCCAGCGTAATCCCCATACCGTTCGGGACTGGTTAAAGAGATACAAAAATGAAGGGATTGAAGGCTTCAGGCGCCTTACTAGTCCAGGCAGACCCGCGGATAAGAGAAATTCCGGGAATGCAGTCATACTTGAAATAATAGATAAGAATCCCTCAGAATATGGATTTCATGCTAATTCTTGGACATCCCAATTAATTTTGGAATATCTTAAAGCAGAACACGGAATAACCACCAGCGTTGATACCATCAAACGCACCTTGAAAAAGATGGATTATTCATTTAAACGACTAACTAAAGCAGTGCCGTCTGATACTCTGACCAATGAAGAAAAACGAACAGTGGTACAGAATTTAATAACCGAAATTCAGTCGTCTATTCAACAGACTGAACCCCACGAAATATTTTCTATTGATGAGAGTCACTTTAGTACGGATC
>JAUSPJ010000140.1 GCA_030655795.1 Fidelibacterota bacterium
CAATCCGCACCCTGAAATACTGGGATGCCGAAAAGGATGCCGATGTTTTGAAATGGCTGACACTTGGCAATTTTGCTGCAATTGGAATGGCTGGCGGACAATTGATTAATTTTGCATTTAAAATTCCGGCCAATCAAACCGGTTTTTATCCATTTTCCGGGGCAATAATCGGGGCGCTGTGCGGCTATCAGGTCGTTCCGGTCATTGTTGAAAAGTTACGGCCCAAAACAGTTATCGAATTTCGGAAAAACAAGATAAAAAGGCTTGACTCTGTTGGACGTTTAACCTATACTTTTAAAAAATTGAAAGGAAGAATATGGCGGACCCACGCAGCGCAAGACTGAACCGCAGAACCAGTAGAAATGCTGAGTCACGGATGGAGCAGAAAGCGCCGGACATTGATTTCAGCGAGACCAATAAACGCAGCGAATACCTGAAGCACAAACTGGATGACATTCTGGACAATATCGGTCGGAGTTACGGTAAACGGATGGCCGATGAATTGATGAAGCGGCTGGAGCAGACCATACTGGATTTCAATCGGGAAGTTATTCAACTGCTGGATAAGCTTGAGGTTCTCGAAGCTCAGCGTTTAAAAGAACTTGAGGCCGAGAAAAACCCAATTCCTAAAGTCGAAGCCGGACAAGAGTCATCGGTTGAAGAGAATGCCGAACAGGAAGATGAATTCGCCAATATGAGTGAATTTGAAAAGCGGATTGAAATGCTGGAGAGGCAGAAAAAGGAAAAAGATGACGCTGCCCGGAAATCGGAAGAGGAATCCGATGAAAAACCAAAGAAGAAGGGCTTTTTCAGGAAGAAAAATAAATAAATTAGATTTTTGAAACCAAACAGGTTTTATTTAAGTTAAAGACCTGATTTTTGAATGGGGCTGTAGCTCAGCTGGGAGAGCACAGCGTTCGCAATGCTGAGGCCGTGGGTTCGATCCCCATCAGCTCCACAGATTTTTGAAGAGACTATTTATGGCTATGCTACATGGGGAGCCAGCGGTGCCCTGTAACCTGCAAACCGCTATAGCAGGATGGATGCCAGGCAGCGGGTCATGTTTTTGGTTATTCTGTTATGATATGTAGTGTTGACACTTTCCGTTTTGCGCAATAAAAAGTTGGTAAACCCCGTCAGGCCCGGAAGGGAGCAGCGGCAGCCGGTTTCTTTATATGCCGCAGAATTTCAGAAAGCGAGCTGTCAGTCATAACGAAGTAATGAAGAACCGATTCAATGCCTGGTGCATAGCCAGATTTTATTATGACATATCAAGTAATTTCCCGTAAATACAGACCCCAGCGATTCGATGAAGTTATCGGTCAGTCGCATATCTGTTCGAC
This sequence comes from Fidelibacterota bacterium, assembly GCA_030655795.1. Lineage (GTDB taxonomy): Bacteria > Fidelibacterota > UBA2242 > UBA2242 > UBA2242 > B118-G9. The sequence continues at coordinate 1,344 of JAUSPJ010000140.1, forward strand.
GCTACAGAATGCCATAAAGTCAAATCGGATTTCCCATGCTTACCTGTTTACCGGTTCCCGCGGAATCGGCAAGACATCCACGGCGCGTATTTTGGCAAAAAGCCTGAACTGTCTGAATCCCCAGGGCATTGATCCCTGTAACAAATGTCAGAATTGCATTGAAATTACCGGCGGTCGCAGTATGGATGTGCTGGAGATTGACGGAGCTTCCAATCGCGGAATTGATCAAATCCGGGAACTGCGGGAGAATGTCAAATATCCGCCATCTAATTCAAAAAATCGTATTTTTATCATCGATGAAGTTCATATGCTGACTAAAGAAGCGTTCAACGCGCTTCTGAAAACGCTTGAAGAACCTCCGAGTCATGTGATTTTTATCTTTGCTACTACCGAACCCTTAAAAATACCGGCCACGATTATTTCGAGATGTCAGCGTTACGATTTTCACCGAATCCCGATCAGGGAGATTATCCGGCACCTGGGAAGTATTGCGCAAAATGAAAACGTGGAAGTCACTGACGATATCCTGATGCTATTGGCAAAAAAGGCTGAAGGCGGGATGCGGGACGCCGAGAGCCTGCTCGATCAGCTGATTGCTTTTTCCGGTCAGTCTGTTTCTCTTGAAGAAGCGAAAAAGATTCTCAGTTTGATTGATTATGAATACTATATCGATATCGGTAATAAACTATTGGAGAATGATACCGGTTCACTTCTGCAAAATGCGGGTAGTGTGATTGATGATGGAATTAACCTGACTGAGTTTTTTACCGGTTTTTCCGAGCATTTTCGAAATTTGCTGATAGCCAGCGCAACCGGGTCAGTGGATATGCTCGATCTGCCGGACAATATGAAACAGCGTTATGTTGAAGAAGCTCAAAAATGGGACGCCGCTGATCTGTTGCGGCTGATAAAACTGCTGACGGACGCGCAGGCCGGATTAAGAACATCCATCAATCATCGTATGCACATCGAATTTACATTGCTGCGAATGGGCGCGATGCATAAAACGGTGACCATCGAGGATATCCTGGAATCATTGAAAAATCCCGAGTATCGTCCTGCAGCTAATATGGTCAAGGAAACGCTCAGTCTTTTTAATGCAAAAAAACCGGAGAAAAAGTCTGAAACATCTGTCAACCGGGTTACAGAACCCTCAGAAAAGCCAATCCCAACTCAGCAGACTGAACCAAAAGAAACTGAAAACGTCAACAACACTCCGGCTGACAGTCGGGAAATCACCGTTGATATCCAGCAGATTAAAGAACAATGGTTTGCAATAACGGAAAAGGTGGCCGAAACCAATCCTTCGCTGGCGTCGTTTTTAAGCATGGGACGCCCGGAAGAAATTAACGGCAATTCATTGACGGTAATGTTTCGCAACGGGGCTTCATTTCATTTGAATAATATTCAATCCAAAGCCCCGGTCGTTGAGAATTGCATTGAAAAGATTATCGGTAAATATCTGAAAATCAAATGTATTGAAGATAAAACCGAGAATCTAATATCACAAAAAGAGAGTGTACTTAATACAATGACTAAAAAAGTTATTGATATATTTGGCGGAGAAATTATTCCAACATAAGGAGATTCTATGATACCCAAAGGTGGTTTGAATAATATCATGAAACAGTTTAGCAAAATGCAGCAACAGATGGAGCAGATGCAGGATGAATTGGCCGATCTGACCGTCGAAGGCAGCGCCGGAGGCGGAATGGTGAAAGTGGTTGCCAACGGTAAACAGGAAATAATATCCATAAAGATTGACCCGGAAGTGCTGTCTGATGACGTCGAGATGGTCGAAGATATGGTTGTTGCCGCTACGAACCAGGCGCTTAGTAAATCTCAGGAGCTTTCTCAGGAAAAAATGGCCGGATTGACCGGTGGAATGCTTCCGAATTTACCAGGTGGTTTTAAGATTCCAGGATTATGAGTTCACTGCCCGCATCGTTACAAACGTTGATCGATCAATTGTCCCGGTTTCCGGGAGTTGGTAAAAAGTCGGCGCAGCGGCTGGCATTTTTCATTTTGAAAAATACCCGGGAA
>JAUSPJ010000141.1 GCA_030655795.1 Fidelibacterota bacterium
GCAAGTATGCCGCATATCATTATTGTTGCTGCCTTCATTTTTGATCTCTGCTAAATTAGAGCAAGTTTATCTATCCTGTATCGGTCTGCGTGTAGAGATTTTATTTCCGTACAAGTTGCCGCCAATGTGCTCGTAAAAATCCTCGGGCATGCACAGCTAACCATACCCAGGACAAGTTGTGGAATCCATTTTTCCGCCGGGCTCGTTCCATTTCCCGGTGAGCAAAAAGAAATTTAAAGTCGGAAATCCCGCCTGCCTGCCACCCCGCAACGATAAGGTCACGCACATGAAGGGCCTCCCCATTCTTCAGTTCTCGTAACAAAAGATCATAATCTCCAGCAATCTTGAAGGTTTCATCGAATAACCCATGTTTTTCGAAAAGGCTGCGATGATGCATAAGCCCTGTATGCGGTAACGGCATGCCGTGCGGCATTAACCACCGGATCTTCTCCCATGGCTTGCCTATCAATTTAAGAATGCGCCCATTCCTGTCCACCATGGCAGCCTGTCCATATACGACGTGTATCCCCCGATCCGCTGCTTTTATTAAATGGGGAGACAAATCAGTTAACACGTTTTCGCTCCAGAAATAGTCATCTGCCCCTAAAAAACAGATCCATTCTCCACGAGCATACGGTAATGCTTTGTTCCACGCATGATAAATGCCACGATCGGGTGAAGATTCCCAATAGGCAATCTTATCATCGTTATTCTTGAGAATTTCAACAGTGCCATCTGTGGAACCACCATCAATTATAATCAATTCCTTATGGGGATAGGTCTGGTTATTTACGCTTTCAATGCATCGTTCAAGAGTTTCTTTGCTATTGAGTACTGCGACGATGATGGTAATAATTGGTTTATTCTCTGCCATCTTGAAATCCTGGCTCACTGTAATATGAAGTACTCCGGCTCGTGGACTAACAGGCAACTGAAGGAAATTAATCAAATAATTGACTCATATAATTCAGCATACTGATCTGCCACCTTTTTTATGTCAAAACAGGCCTCCGCTCTCAAACTTCCTTTATTGCCTCTGGTACGGATTTTCTTTTTGCCGCAGATTTACGCAGATTTTCACGGATGCTTTTTTATAAAAACTAATGACAACGCTGTGTTTGTTTGCATTTAAACCTATCTGCGCTCATCTGTGTAAATCTGCGGCAAAAAGTAACGCCCAATACCTTACCGGAGCGGATTCAATACGTTCAATTAGATAATCCAGGCCGAAATGCCGGCATAATTCCAGGGCTTCTTTTGTGGTTATTATATTACCGATTTCAGGCAGGTTCATCTTTTCTCTCACTTTGTCAACAGCACTTTAACATATCCATAACCATCGCCAGGCGCGCTCTGGTTGCGCCATGTTTTCCAACTCTACTGCTCTTGGAAGTTTCCGCAAAATTTTTGCGCTTTTATTGTTTTAATGTCCATTTCCAGGCCGTTTTAATAATTGTTTCAAGGTCATTATATTGCGGTTTCCACCCCAGTTCTTTTGATATCTTCCGGCTGTCTCCTACAAGACGGGCGGGATCGCCGGCGCGTCTTTGCCCGGCCACAGTCGCTATTTTGCGGCCTGTAATAATTGATGCCATATCAATGACATCTTTTACAGAAAACCCCTGTCCATTGCCAAGATTGTATTCCGCTCTCGGCGTACCCTGTTCCAAAGCGTCAAGGGCGAGAAGATGTGCTCCGGCCAGGTCCGTAACGTGAATGTAGTCGCGAATGCATGTGCCATCTGGGGTATCATAATCATTGCCAAACACAATAATCTCCGGACGTTTACCCGCAGCCACATCAAGCACCAAAGGAATAAGATGAGTTTCAGGGTCATGGTCTTCTCCAATTTCAGTATCCGGATCTGCTCCAGCGGCATTAAAATAACGCAGGGCAATTGAGCGAATATTATGTGCGCTGTCAAAGTCCCTTAACATTCGCTCAATCATCAGTTTAGAAGCGCCATAGGGATTTACGGGATTTTGCGGATGAACTTCAAGTATCGGTATGGATTCAGGCATGCCATAGGTAGCGCAGGTACTGGAAAAAATGATTTTGTCGATTCCATGATCCCGCATTGCTTCAAGGATGGTCAAACTACCTGCAACGTTGTTCCGATAATACTTGCCCGGATCGGTTACCGATTCTCCCACGTATGCATATGCAGCGAAATGGATAATAGCAGCGGGTCTGTATTTGATGATGACTTCATCCAGTCTATCACGATTTGCGATATCGCCTTTTTCAAACGGCCCCCACTTTACCGCCCATTCATGACCGTAAACCAAGTTGTCGTAAACTACAGGTAAATAACCAGCCTTTGCCAGGGCTTTGCATGTGTGGCTGCCTATATACCCTGCCCCACCTGTAACTAAAATGTGTTTCTTAGTAGCCATTTCCTTTACGCTTTCAGCTTTGAGATTTCATGCTTTCAACTAACGATATCCTCATATAACTCAGCATACTGCTTTGCTATGGTTTCGATGTCAAAACAGGCCACCGCCTTTTCTCTGGCCTTTAAACACAGATCTTTATGACGGTTTTCATCGGATAACACCCAGTCAATGCCGGCGGCAAGATCGCTGGTGTCAAATGGTTTTGCAAGGTAGCCGTTTATTTTGTG
>JAUSPJ010000145.1 GCA_030655795.1 Fidelibacterota bacterium
TGTTTCCATTACATCTGTCGTCTCAGCTGGGGCGGCTTCCTGTGCTTCCAGCTTCTCAGCAGGAACTTGTTCCTCAACTTTCGTTTCCACCTTCGCCTCTTTGGTCTTCTTCTGGCAATTTACTCCAAAAACAAGCAAGCCCAGCACTACTAAAACCATCAAAAACTTTTTCATTTCACTGCCCTCCCTAAATGTTAATGATTGTTTCTTTTTATTTCACTTCTTGGAATTTACAACATTTTATCGAAAAAAAGGAAAAAAACTTAATTAAATTTCCATAAAATTTCTAATAGATATAAATGTATAATTTAAGTTTTTCGTTCCTTTTTCCGCGCCGATGGAAACAAAACATTGTTCAAGATCAGGCGATAACCCGGAGAATTCTTATGCAATTCCAGTTTCGTCGGAGGATCGCCCACGTAATGCCGGTAATCTTCCGGATCGTGCCCACCAAGAAATGTAAACGTACCTTGACCGAAATTGCTGTGAATGTACTTGACCTGTTCACTCCCTTCGACTTCTCCCATAATAACCATCGATTTCTTGATCTTATCCCGTTTAAAACCGGTCGTCTGTCCCATAAACCCCTTGATTACACCGACGTGATTCTGGGTCAGCATCGTCGGTACCGGATCATATTTGGCTGAAAATTCAAATAGTGTAAAATAATCTGCCTCCGCTCCCGGAGATACAGCCTGGAAACTGGGCGGATAGTCGATATCCGAATATTCATAGATCATCGGATCGGTGTAAAGTTTGAAATTCTCAAAGGCTAATGTCTTACTGAAATCCAGTTTTGTCTGGGCTTTCGGATCGACCGGATCACCATCAAATACGGACGCAACAATATCCACATTCTCGGCAGAAAGCGCAATGTCCAGTGCATCCGTGGCGGAGCACATGGCGAACAGAAAACCGCCCTGCCCGATGAAATCTTTAATGCTCCGGGCAACTGCTTGTTTTTCTTCGGAAACTTTTGTATATCCCAGTTGACGAGCCATTTTTTCAAATTCATGCTGCTGTTCCCGGTACCATGCCTGATTCCGGTAGTTTGCATAGAATTTCCCGTATTGCCCGGTAAAATCTTCGTGGTGCAGATGCAGCCAGTCATATTCTTTCAAACGACCATCCAGGACCTCTTCGTCCCAGATGATATCATAATCAATCTCACCATACGTTAATGCCAGAGTGACTGCATCATCCCAGGGCTGCTTAGTGGGCGGTGAATAGATCGCAATTTTGGCAGCCTTTTCCAGCAGGATAATGTCCATATTACTTTCATCAATTATCGAATAAATATTGAGAAGTGCCGACGACGAAACGTCTTCAAATTTTACGCCTCTCAACCGTAGTTCTTTTACAATACCTTCAAAATTATCCATTAAAAATGAACCGCCCCGGAAATTTAACAGCCATTCGACCGTGATATCCTGTTTTAAAACCCAGTACACAATTCCATAGGCTTTGAGGTGATCAGACTGGGTCAGATCCATGGGGATCAATAGTTTTTGGGCAATCGATAATTGCGTCCCTAAAATGAGCAGCAGCAGCAAGATTATCAGATATTTCTTCATTATCAATTCCTAAAGTTCCTGCGCATTTTGAGGCGCAGCAGGCATACTTCTTAACCGCTTTCGGATTTCGTCTTTCATAAAGGAATTCGGGTATTGTTCCAGCAGGATCTGATACCACCGGGCTGCATATTGCGTATCCCTGTCACGAAATTGGGCCAGTTCCCCCATCATATACAGCGCATCATCGGCAAATTGATTACCGCCGCTTAGAATGAAACTCAGGGTCATTTCAGCCTGCTCCCGGTCACTAAAAAACAGGTCAATCTGCAGCAGCCGATATCTGGCAGGCAGGGCAATTTCAGTATCCTTATAATTTTCAAGCAAGTACGTCAGAACTTCCCTGGCTTCCGACAATTTACTCTGCCGGATTAATAATTCACTTTTCAGATAATCACGGACCGCACTACGATTTTCACTATTTCCGCTTACTAAAAACTGTTCAATAAAATTCTGTAATTCAATGACATCATTGAAATACGGATCGCTGACTCCCAGTAATCCTAATAAGTCATTCGAATAGGTCAAAAGGGAATCCAGTTCTCCCTGATAGTAGAGTCCCAGTAAATATCGTAATGCCAGTAGCTTCTCGACCGTCTGCCCCTCATATTTTGCCCTGTTTTTCCTTATATATGGCTGCAGCTCTTTGAGTTCACCCCTTGCAATCAGCAGGTCCACCTGACGAACAATACACTGGTTTCGGGTTTCAGTGTCCAGGCCGGACTTCAGGGCGTCAGTATACAAGCGTTCGGCCCCATCGATATCGTGGAGAATGCGAAAACGCAGTTCCGCCAGGCGATACAGGGCCTTGGCAGTATATGCTGATTTCGGTAATGTGACAATCACGGAATCATAAATTGAAAAGGCTCTTCCGATATAATAGTCACCGGCATCGACGCCATAAATATATTCCGGCACAAAAAAGAAATTATCCCGGTAGAAATAATCAAACGGTGAATATTTCTGTTCCGCCAACATCTCTTTTTCGAAGGCATCGGCCAGACCGAGTAGCGCTTTCGGAACGGCTCCTCTGAATTCAGGTTTTTTAATAATTGTCGTATACAGCTGCTCTGCCAGTGTAAATTCACCGATATTGAGCAAATCGGCCGCCAGATCAAGAACAGTATTTCCTTTATTATCCCGCAGGGACTCAACAATCATTGTCTGCTCAACGGCTGTATCATAATGCTTAAACCGGAACAGCAGATCGGCGCGCAATTCATACAATTCCGGTATACCTTTTGTCTGACTTATTTCCAGCTGAATCAGCGAGTCAATTTGAACAAACAGGCTGCTGTCGTTTGGAAATCGTAATATCTGATTGCCGGCAAACTGATAATTGCGATGGTTCTGTCGTCCGTAAATCAGATATTCCTGCGTGCTTTTAATATAATTTCCACGCATCATTTGAAAATTAGCGAGTTCAATCGCAAATAAATCTTCCTTGCCATAATATTCCCGCGCAATTACAATAACTTCCTCCGCACGGTCATACTGTCTGAGTGAAATCAGACAATTAAACAGTGACCGGGTATAGGACTGCGAATATTTACCCACTTTCCAGTAATTTTCCCAGTGCTGCTCCGCCAGAACTGTGTCCCCCCGGCTAAAATACAGCTTACCGAGGTCCACCAAGGCAGTTTCATCCTTCGGTTTGTACCTGAGATAGGTCGAAATAACATGTTCAAGTCTATCATAATTCTTCAGTTCAAACAGACGGTAGGTAAACCGCGAGTAATAATTCGTATTTGCCGGGTCCTGATCAAACAGGTATCGGTAAATATCGAGCGCCCGGTCAATTTGCCCCTGCTGTTCGTATTGAATTGCCAAACGGTATTTAGTGTCCAGTTCTCTTTTAATAACTTCCGGCGATTTCCAGCTTTGCTGGGCAATTAATTGGAAACCGCAAGCGAAAACAAGCAGGCCAATTTTATGGTAATTTTTCAAGTGATATATTTTTCTATTTTTCATTTGCTTCAGTTGAAATCAGTTCAAAATATTGTCGAATCAGCTCTTCATACTCACGGGAATAGCCCTCTTTCAGGGCCTGCTCAAGGTTTTCCCTGAGCACCGTTCGCCGTTCACCGAGATCAGCCGGCAGTTCTCCCGGCGATTCCCGATAAACGTCTGCTCCGGTAACACTCTTACGCTCTTTTTTAAAATCCTGGGTTCTCAGGGATTTCTGAGCGTCTAACAGACGGGACAGGATGCGTTGTTGCCTTTCCAGTGTCTTGCGCAGCACCCGGTTTTGCTGTAAATCTTTGATCACATCGTCCATATCTTTCGCAATACCGCCCAAATCGCCACTCTGACCAGAACTTCCGGCTAATTCGTTTTGCAGGTCTTCCAGGGATTTTCGCAGCTGTTGCTGACGGGCTGCCAGACGCTGCAAAGCCTGCTGTTGCCCATTCTGTCCCATCCCCAGCATCTGGGTCTCATCATTGATGCCCTGTTGCTGACCGGCCATTTGTTGCAATTGCTCCATATATTTTTCAAATCCCGAGGCTGCACCACTCTGCTGCAGTTCATTCATTGAATTAATCAGATTTAAAGCAGTCAGATTGATTGCAGCGGTTGCCTGACTGGCCGAATTGGAAGCCGCCGACGTGTTTCGTTCTTCCATCTGCTGAATGGCATTACTCATTGCGGCGGCCGCCTGTCCGAATCCTTTGCCGGCTTTTGGTGACAGTCCGAAAGTTTTATTTGATAATTCAATTAATTCTCCGATAACCGACGCCAGATTTTGCCGGATTTGCTGCT
>JAUSPJ010000153.1 GCA_030655795.1 Fidelibacterota bacterium
ATATTTAAAAAGAAGGGTCAAATCATTGCGCTCTTTCCCGCCGCCGAGAGAATTCTGGACGGTGAAAAAGTGCTGCATTCCCATCCGGGCGCCAGCTACGGCGGATTTGTTTTTGAAAAATTGGGATACGGCGACGCCGATGAAATTTTGGAACTCTTCGAATCCTACTGCCGTAAACAGGGTTTTCAGCGGGTTTTTTACATTCCCACTCCGGCGCTTTATTTTAAGCATTATGACGAAACCATGGAATATGCCCAGTTATGGAAAAAATACACCGTCGTTGAGGATTATATTTCCAGTTTTATTGATTTATCCGGCGATCAGGAGGATGTTTTTAACCGCATGGACAAACGTAAACGGCGCTACGTGCGGCGGTTGCAGAAAGATCCGGATATCCGTCTGGAATGGAATAAAAATTACGACGAATATTATCCGATTCTGGTCTGCAACAAAGCCAAACACAAGGTTACACCGACCCATTCTCTTGACGAACTGAAAAAACTCGACCGGCTTTTCCCCGGACAGTTGAACCTGCTGATGTGTTATTACAAAGACAAACCTATTGGCGGAACATTGAATTTTACGGCGAATTCGCGGGTAGTTATCATTTTTTATAATATGATCGACGATAATTATCAGGAGCTGCAACCGGCTTCGTTGCAAATCTGGGAAACCATGCGCTGGGCCCATGGAGCGGGATTTAAGTATCTCGATTTCGGAGTATCACAATTACCCCTGGCTGAAAATCCGTTGACTCCCAGCAAGTCGCTGATTCTTTTCAAGGAACATTTCGGCAGCCGGAATATGATTCGAAAAGCCATGGAAAAACGGTTCTGATCTGAGATAATATGGCTGCAAATATACGCTCACTGACCAAACAGACCCTCGTTTACGGATTCGGAACCGTGGCGACCCGTTTTATTACATTTTTACTGCTGCCGGTTTATACAAATGTCCTGGCGCCGGCGGATTACGGTTTGGCAATTCTTGTTTTCGCATTTACGGCATTCATGAACCATATTTACAATTATGGTCTCGATTCCGCATTCATGCGCTATTACGAAGATAAGGAATTCAACACCAAACGCGGCAATGTCCTGTCGACTGCAACCTGGATGACATTGTTAAGCAGCGCAATTCTATCGCTACTTATATGGCTCGCCCGAAGACCGATTGCCAACCTGCTTTTACCGGGTTCAAATCAGCAGCTGTTCATCAGTTATGCCGCCGCAATTCTTTTTTTCGATTGTATCACCAGGGTGCCTTTTGCGCTCCTGCGGACAGAGGGGAAACCCTTCACCTTTCTTGGGGTTCGACTGATAAATGTATTAATTACTCTCGGTCTGAATGTCTACCTGGTGGGTGTCCGTAAAGTCGGCGTGATCGGAATTTTTCAGAGCAATATTATCGCGTCCGCCGTGACGTCTGCAATTCTGTATTTTTTACTGATGTCCCGACTGCAAAAAACATTTAGCGGATCACTGGCTCAGGGAATGATGCTTTTCGGATTGCCCTTTGTACCGGTCGGTCTGGCGACCGCCGCCATGGAAATGATGAACCGCTATATTGTGGAAAGCTATCTCGGTTTAGCCGCGGTTGGCATATTCAGCGCCGGTTATAAACTTGGTATCTTCATACTTCTGGTATCCACTGCCTTTTTCTATGCCTGGCAGCCCTTTTTCCTCAAAGCCGGCCCCGGCGAAGCATCAAAAATTCTGTTTGCCAGAATACTCAAATATTTTACTCTGGTCGCTTTGATGTTCTGGGTGACGCTCACATTATTAATGAATGAAATCGTCCATTTTCATATCGGCAATGTCAACCTGATCGGCCCGGAATACGCCGGTTGCGAACCCATGATTCCCTGGATCTTACTGGGTTATGTTTTCCAGGGAATAAACTTAGTGTTTTTACCGGGTATTTATTTCCAGAAAAAGACCCGGTATATGGCATATAATACGATCCTGGCGGCAACTGTAAATATCATCGCTAATTTTATTCTCATTCCCGTCTGGGGTATTGTGGGCTCGGCGATTGCCGCTACCATCGGGTATATTACTCAGGCAACTTCAACTTATTATATATCTCAAAAACTGTATAAAATTCCATACGATTATCCCAGGTTTTTTCTGATTATCGGCCTGGCATTGCTTTTCGGTTTTTCCAACTATTTCTTCCACTTCACGTTGCCAACCCGACTGATTCTGATCGTCGCGTTCCCGGTTACGCTCGGTCTGTTTCGCTTCTTTAAAAAAGAGGAGTTTAATTCTCTGAAATCGCTTTTCCCCTTTTAATTGATATGAACGAAACTCATACGATCTGCCATATAACCCTCGGCCACAATCCCACAGATGACCGGATTTTTTATAAAGAGATTCTGTCTTTAAAGAAAAGGTATGAGAAAATCGCCCTGGTGGCACCAGACTTCAATCCGCCCGACCCCAAATACAATATTGATTATAGGGCTTTTCCTGACGGTGGTTTTATTAAGAAATTATGGAATGCCTATAAATTGGCCAAACAGGTAAAAGCCGACTTGTACCATTTTCACGAATTCGAATTTTTGCCCTTTGCCCTGTTTTTAAAATTTAAATACAAACGCAAAGTCATCTATGATGCTCACGAAACTATCTTCTGGTTTTTCATCGATTTCTCCCGGCATTCCAAATGGATTACAGTTTTTCCCGCGTTAATTGCCCATACTATGGAGCTGGTCTGTGCGGCCTTTATGGATTATATCGTTGCCACCATCTTTGTGGCGCCGTGGTTTCGCACATTTAAAAAACGCTTCGCCAAGATTTATAACTACCCGGTTTTATCCTTTTTCGGAAATCAATTAGCGGATGTTGGCCGGCAGTCCAGACCGATCATCCTGTACCATGGGCAGCTGGTTCCGGCCCGCAAAATTGACTTAATGATATCGGCAATTAAATATGTCAAACCGAAATTTCCGGATGCAAAACTATTGATTGTAGGCAATATACAGGAGGAATACAAATCTCAATTGGACCGGCTTATTAACGAAAACCGTCTACAGGACGTTGTGGAACTTCGGCCGCCGGTTCCTTATGAATCCATTCCCGATTTACTGCGTACTGCCTGTATCGGATTTTCTTCCCTGACACCCAATGAATATTTCAGGCATTCACTGCAGATTAAGCCCTTTGAATTTATGGCAATGGGAATACCGGTTTTGGGTTGCCGGGTTCCATCCATTGAATTTTATGTGGAACAGACCGGGGCTGGAGTCATTGTCGATCCGGTTACACCGGAAAATCTCGGTAATATTATCAACGATCTTTTAGATTACCCGGAAAAACGCATTGAAATGGGCATCAAGGGATGCAAAGCCGTCACTGAAAAATACAACTGGAACGTCATGGAAAAACGACTTTACACAATTTATGAAAAGCTGCTGAAATGTTGAAAATCCTCTACATATCACCGGAAAATACCGTTGGTATTTTATCTTGCTGGAAAAAGGCCCACGAGCTCAATGGCAATCACTGCCGCTTTGTGACCTTTTACAGAACAGCGGCCGGATACGAAGAAGATATTTTACTGAATCTGCCTTTTATCGCTTCAAAGTCCTGGTATATCGGTTTCAGACGATGGATGATACGATCAATAGAAGGTCGGGAATCCTATACAAATCTGGAGGGCTATCCACCGGTCTGGAATCCTCCGGTCTGGCAAAAAACGCTTTGGCGAATCCGGGAAATGCTCTGGCGCCCCAAAATAAACCGCGCCGTCCGGGATTATGGTCTGGAAGAATATGACATCTACCATTTTGAATGGGGCTTGGATTTTTACCGCAATGCCGAATTCGCCCAAAAAATGAAGGCCCGGGGTAAGAAAATCGTCTGCCACTTTCATGGTCAGGATTTGCGGAACCGGGGAGTTATCCCCGAAATGGATGCCATCAGCGATCTGAATCTGACCAACGAACTCGATCTTACCTATATGCACCCGAATCTGAATTACCTGTTTCTGCCCTACGATGTCAGGGCCTTTGACGTAAAACAGTCCATCGGCGACCCGATTACGATTTGTCACGCCACTACAAACCGTATCATTAAAGGATCGGATCTCATCATAAAAACATGTCAGGAGCTGGAAAAGAGTCACGGCATAAAATTTATTCTCGTTGAAAACCAGCCCCATGAAAAAGTCATCGAATTAAAACGCCAGTCCGATATCTTTATTGATCACGTAGGCGAGTTGACCTGGGGGTATGGTATGAATTCCCTGGAATCGCTGTCCCTGGGAGTTGCCAGTGCGACATATTTGAACGAGACATACGAAAAATTCATACCCGATCATCCGTTTATAAATATCCGGCCCGACAATATAAAAGAAGTATTAGTCCATTATATTGAACACCCGGAATTAATTCTGCAAAAAGGTAAAGAGGGCAGAGAGTGGGTGGATAAATACCACGACTACCGTAATGTCATCCAGAATCTTTATGGTTATTACCGGCAAATCGGAGTGGACATTTAAGTATGCGTATCACTTTCATTTTACCCGGCTTTATATCAATCCCCATGGGTGGCGTGAAAGTTGTTCATGAGTATGCGAATCGTCTTTCAGAGAAAGGTCATAAAGTAACTCTTGTCTATCCGATTCAGATACAGACAAATCTCAGATATTATCTAAAAAAATTCCTGGTGCAACAGTACGATACATTTACTGGAAATAACCGCGAATTGTATTACACGCCCGATCCCAAAGTAGCGGTACTTATCGTCAAAAATATCAGTGATAAATACATACCCGCTGGCGATGCCGTAATAGCAGTAGGCTGGCAAACCGCATTCGAGGTTAACAATCTATCGGATTATCATGGTAAAAAGTTTTATTTTTTACAGCATTTCGAAACTTATTTCAAGTCGAAAAACCAGATACTGGAAACCTTCCGACTTCCCATGTTAAAAATTGCCATAGCACAATGGATTATCGACGAATTGAAAAAGATTGGCCAGAACGCAGAGGGGCCGGTGATGAATGCCATAGATCACCAAGAATTTTTCAATGATCCTGAGTTAACGAAACGGCCAAATGATATCATTGCCGTATATCACCATATGAACGTGAAAGGCCCTGAAGATTTAATCTTAACTCTTAAAACAATAAAAAACCAAAAAAATATTTCCGCGATTGTCGTTTCTTCCCGGAAACCAATTCACAGGTTTCCATCTTGGGTCCAAGTCATCGTCCGTCCCTCGATCATACAATTACGCAATTTGTATAACTCGTCCCGGATTTTTCTACATACCAGCCACAGTGAAGGCTGGGGCCTGCCGGTGATGGAAGCCATGGCCTGCGGATGTGCGGTTGTTGCAGCTGATAACAGGGGTGTACAGGAGTACTTAATTCACGAGAATAACGCATTATTGGTGCCTATCGGTGACACGGATGCTCTTACAGCCCAAGTGAATCACTTACTTAAAAACGATCAACACAGAAAATCACTGGTTGAAAACGGTTTAAAAACCATTAACAAATTTTCCTGGGAATCATCAGTTACTATTCTCGAAAATATTTTAATCCGAAACACGTGATGAACACCAAACACACGACTGTATCTATCATCATTCCCGCTTTCAATGCTACTGAGACCTTACCACGCTGTCTGGATTCGGTTCTTTACCAAAATTACCCGGCAGATAATATAAATATTCACATTGTCAATGACGGTTCAACCGACAATATAGATGATGTACTACAAAAATTTTCCTTACCCCGTCATTTTAAAATTCATACACATAAAACAAATCAAGGATTATCCGCAGCCCGAAATACGGGTATCACAAACTCTGGCGGCGAAATTATCATTTTTCTGGATGCGGATATGGAAGTGTCGCCCAACTTTGTTAAAAACCATGTGCAGATGCATAAAAGGTCCAATGTCGTCGGTGTCCTTTCGGCATTGCTACCCGCCCCGGAAAATCCTATTGATAAATATCAAAAATACCTTTATCGATCTAAGCGCGGTGCTCAAAAATACCCACCCCTGGCACCCCTGCCATTTCATGTATTTATTCTGGGCATTACGTCAGTTAAACGTTTCGCAATTTCTGAATCAGGCGGGTTTGATTACAAAATTTCATCCTACGGCGGTGAGGACACTGAATTCGCTTACCGGCTCTGGCAGAAATATCCACAGGGTCTGTTTTACGCGCCGCATATAAAGGTCATTCATCACCACTACCGCCCCTTCAACGAAGTTTTAAATAATGTCCGGACTTTCGGTCAAGATGTGGTCCCCTACCTGGTTCAAAAACACCCGGAATTTGATAGATTGTATGGCTACTCCTTCATTTATCCACCTTCGACGCTCAGTGGATTACTTAAAAAAGTTGCTGGAACCGTCCTCAAATCTAAAATTACGTTTTCAATTTTAAAACTACTCTATCATCTCTCCCCATATCCCATCTCCAACAGATTCATTCGCCTGTTATTGGCATCGGCGCTATGGCAGGGTATTGCCGGGTAAAAAAAATGATACGGTTCTGCAGCGATAAATTCTTTTATAATCGTCTGGTTTTATCTAATTTTACAGATTGTAAAAACTGAAATTTCTATGGACAATCTAAAACACTATATCGCCATTTCCCTGACATTTAGCCTGCCGGTATTTTTTTCACTGCAGAATTCTTTCGCAGACGAACTGAATTTATACCTTAAAAATATCTCGGCAGATTCTGTGGAGACAGTTTTACTTGTGGATAAATCTCAGCAACGGCTGCTGGTATTAAAAAGCGCTGCGCCTCAAAACATCCAGATAATTGATACATTTCGGATAAGCACCGGCAAAGTCAACGGCAACAAGGAAAAAGAGGGGGATCAGAAAACACCGGAAGGAATATACAAAATCATTTCTGCGATCCCGGGAACACAGTTACCGGCGAAATATGGTCCAATGGCGTTCGTCCTCGATTATCCCAACCGCGTGGATAAAATTCAGCATCGCAACGGCTCCAATATCTGGATTCACGGACGTGACGAAGAAATTGTCGACCGGCAAACCGAAGGCTGTGTTTCTCTGGAAAATGGCAAGCTTTTAGAATTAAGCGACTATATAACATTACAGAAAACACCGGTTATTATCATCGACAGCCTGTATCACAATGGTCACTCATCTGCTGTTTATCAAAAATTCACCGGCTCTGATTCACTTATTGCTAATTGGCTCGATTTATGGAAAAAAGGTGACATTGAGGGATTTGCTCGCTTATTCTCGGAAAACTTTAAAACCCAATCGTGGAACAATAAACGATTATATTTAAATAACAAAAAACAACTCGAGACCGTCTATAATTGGAAAGATATAAGCACCGACAAACTATGGATTCTTCAATCCGATCATGAAGCGCTCATTCATTTTCAACAGGAATATCTTTGCCCGACATTTTTCAGTCGTGGAAA
>JAUSPJ010000159.1 GCA_030655795.1 Fidelibacterota bacterium
ATAACTTTCGTAAACAACGTCTGAAACCGGTTTTTGAAAGTCTCTACAATCAGGATTACCATAATAATAAAACCGATAAATCCGTTTTTCGTTATATTCTGAATCCTCTGGCATTGGATGAAAAATGTATATTTCCTCAAGATATTGCCGGTGAAGATGTTTCGCTTGACCGGGAATACCGGGAAAATCTCTGGCAGGAATTTGAGAAAGAAATCCAATTGCTGCCAAATAGTGATTTTACATGCTTTATTGAATCCCTGTTGCCGCTTTTACAAAAATATACCTGGTGTATTCCGAGCTCCACAATTGATCTTCCCGATATATCGCTTTATGACCATCTCCGCTCGACTGCCGCCGTGGCGCTCTGTTACTATGACTTTCTAAAAGAGAAATATCCTGACGATCTTAATAATAATAACCGGTCCATAGTACGGAAAGTTTTTGACAGCCAGGACAGAGCGGATGCGCTTGCGACTCTCATCTGCGGCGACATCAGCGGCATTCAGGATTTCATCTATCAGATTGCCTCGCATCAGGCGGCTAAATCGCTGAAAGGGCGTTCCTTTATGATTCAGCTGCTCTGCGATGCCTGTGCCCGATACTTCCTCAAGGAACTGGATTTGCCAGTTACCAACCTTATTTACTCATCCGGCGGTAATTTCTATATTCTGGCGCCCAATACAGAACAGGTTCAACAAAAGATTAAATCAATACGCTTGAAAATTAATCAATCCCTGCTCAATACCTACGGCGGCAATTTGTATCTCGGCGTTGGAAAGTCCTTCCTGACTGCCCGGGATTTCCTGCATTGCCTCGGTGAAAAATGGCAGGAAGCGATTCATGCTGCCAGCAGAAACAAATCAGAACGTTTTATTGAGGAAATGTCTGCTAATGCCGATTTCTTTCAAGCTTTTGGACCGGTCAAAGATGCCAGGGTTTGCAGCATATGTGGAAAAGATTGTCCGGAAGATCAATTAATCAAAGATAAAGATGGCGATGAAACCAAATCCATCTGCCCGCACTGCAACGAGCTGATCGAACTGGGGAGCCGGCTGAAAAAGTCCCAATACTTAGCAGAAATCCATTCCGCTGACGGTAAGTTTCAACCGTTACCCGGAATTCCGCTTTCCTACGAAGTTTTCGAGTCGGATAATGTGCTCCATCAAATAGGGCGTTTCCAGGACGTTCATGTACGCCTCTTCCGGTTTAACAATACTGATTTTTTATTTTCAGAAATTCGCTCATCTCGAACACTGGCATTCAGTTTCAAATTCTACGGCGGTAATCATGTCCCGCTTTTAAGTGATGGCGTAGCCGCTACATTTAACGATTTGAGCGGTGAAAGCGGTGAAGGATTGAAACGTCTCGGCGTTTTGCGCATGGATATTGATAACCTGGGTTTGCTGTTTCAGCGAGGTTTTGATTATCCTTCGGTTCATACGAACGAGCCGCATCGGGAAGGACTCTATTCACTCTCCCGTCTGAGCACCCTGAGCTCCATGCTGGATCTCTTTTTCTCCGGCTATCTCAATCAGATCAGCCTGAATCCTGATTACGAAGATAAACTCTACATTATTTATTCCGGCGGCGATGATATTTTCATGGTTGGAAAGTGGAATCATGTAGTGGACTGCGCCGTGGATATCCGGCAACAGTTTCGTAAGTTTTGTTGCGAGCATCCTGACATCACCCTTTCCGGCGGGATGGCGCTGGTGGAACAGAAGTACCCGATCCATCGCGCCGCCGATATGGCAGGTGAGGCTGAACACCGCGCTAAAGAATACCGGATTCCCAAATCCGATGGCAGTATCCACGAGAAAGACGCCTTCACGTTTCTCGATAAAACCCTTTCATGGCATGACTTTATGATTACCGAAAAGATGAAAGAGGATCTTCATGTAGTCGTCGGAGATGGAGACAGCAAAAACAAAGGGCTCTTAATCCGGCTGAGACGCATCTATGAAAATTTTCAAAAGGAAAAATCCATCCTCGAAAAGAATGAATCGCTGAGCCCCGAAAAACGCGCTGAACTGGTGCAATATAACAAATGGCGCTGGCGCATGGTCTATGACCTCAACCGCTATAAAAAAAGCAATGAAAAACATCAAGAAATCATCGATGACTTTCAAGATGCTCTGCTGAACGGAAATAAGTATAAAGATGATCTCACATTGGAAAAAATACCCGAATTCATCGATGTGCCAACCCGATGGACAGAATTATTAACAAGATAAAATTAGGAGGAAATTATGAGTATTAAACCACCGGCAATTAAACCGGAAAAACAGCAGCTTACAGAATTGACAGATTCAGGTGTCAAATCATTACCTTATTGGCTAAAGAATGGCATTGATAAAAGTACTGTTGATTTCTGTGAAAAATTTGGATACTGTTTGGCTCAATTTATAGAGAAATATAACCATAAAGGTGAGCCAATCATTAAAACTTTGTCATCAAGCCAGATACGTAAAGTATATGGCGAGGATAAACGAATTGAGATGAGAGTCGGAGAAAATGATCAAAATTTAGACAATTACCGATCAGATCTTCTGTTACTGAAACCTAAAATGGCATATTCTGCTAAAAGAGATAAAACCTTTCCGGCTGAATGTTTGTATCAAATAATAAAATGTTCAATTGATACGATCGATGGGATAGAAAATGATGAAGAAAAACGAAAATGTTTTGACAATTTCTGTGATCTATTTGAAGCAATTATTGCTTATCATAGGGCTTATGAGAAATAATACATAAAGGAGAAATGCCATGAATTCAACAACATTTAGACTTGTTAAAAAAATATTTATAAAGGGGAC
>JAUSPJ010000162.1 GCA_030655795.1 Fidelibacterota bacterium
AATAGCTGTCCCGGCCTTTGCGCTGGGTTTCCCGCTCCCGGTCGATGCGCTGTAAATCTTTTTTCAGTTTCGAAATCCGGGTCCGGATCAGGCGGCGGTCCACTTCAATCTGGGTTTCACCGGCACCACTGCGCACACCGATACCGCCGATCTGCCGTTCCAGGTGTGTCCAGCGCCGGGTCAGGCGCGGCAGGAGGTATTCCAGAGTTGCCAGTTCCACCTGGGTTTTCGCCTCTTTTGTCCGGGCATGCTTGGCAAATATTTCCAGAATAACGCCACTCCGGTCACGAATCTCGGTGTTCAGGTTTTTTTCCAGGTTATGGGACTGCGTCGGCGACAGATCATCGTCAAAAATGACCTCTTCCAGTTTCAGCATCGGGATCAGGGCCTTGATATCCTCCACTTTCCCCTTACCGATATAAAGAGATGGTGAGATTTCCTTGCGATTGATAATAAACTGATCGGCGACTTCATAGCCTAAGGTGCGCACCAGCTCGCCCAATTCCGCCAGATGATCTTCCACTGTTTCATGATTTTGGAGCGGTGTGGCCACTCCCACCAACAGAATCTTTTCACCCATTTTGCAGTTTTTCCCTGAATTTCCGGTTAATCCGGCCAATATAACTTTCCAGCAGTGCAACGATCAGCACCATTACAATCAGCCAGTCACTGAATTCCCGGCTGTGCTCCAGCCGGTTTAAATCCTTATCTTCACCAATAAAAAACACATCCATTTTGCCGGGATAATCGCCCAACAGTTCTTCAAAATCCGGCATGCTTAAAAAACTCGCAGAAGCTTCACTTTCGGGAACATTGACCACATATTGTTTTATCTTTCGGCCTTCAGAAAATAATTCGTAAAAGCCGGGAAAATTGGTATCATCAAACAGAATCGGGTCGTCAATTCCCAGCGCCAGTTTGATGCGCCGGTTATCGGGCGTATGGATAGATAAATCGGTCCGGATGTTCAGTTTCGATGGCGAAATGATCAGCGTATCGCCACAAACGAGATCTAATTCGGGCATTCCCTGTTGGGACAGGTAGAAAACCAGCCGGTTCATGATCGCCGGGAAAAACCCGGTCAGGTGCAGGTTGCTCCAGCCCGCCACCGGCGCCGACGCTATCAGTATTCCCCTGCCGGCATCGAGAGTTGCTTCCATAATAAAGGGTGTATTGTCCTCATATGTGGCCAAAACCGTATGATTTTTCCCAATGCTGAAGCCCGGAATCGTATAAAACTCCGGTGAATATTCAAAGGAGTCTTTATCACGTAACAGTCTGCTGAAAACCGGGTGTGTCGCATCGATATTCCCGGATTTCAAGTATTGACCGGGCTCGGCTGTTCGGGTGGTCCGCCATTTGGGAAATCCGTAGGTCCCGGCCCAGAGTGAGTTAAATTTTTCCGGCTCACAATCCTTGCCGGGAAACAGCAGCAGGCCCCGGTTCATTTCCAAAAAGAAACTAAGCTTGGTTTGAGCGTTAACCGGCAATTCATCCACATTGGAAAAGACCAGCAGATCGTACAGCGCCAAGTCTTCGGTCGGAAACAGACCAATAGAAGTCATTCTAACATTAATCACAGAGGCCTTATCCGCGCCAAGGGCCCGTTTAATATAACGGCTGTCGGCCGGATTTCGCGATACAATCAGAGCCCGAATCTTATCGGGAATATTAAGTGGAAAATAGCGCTGATTATCCATTATCAGATCGTCATCCGTAATTTTCAGCCTGGCCTGGTGAAATCCCGGCGACGACGGTATGAATTCAAACCGGACATGGGCCTCTTCAAAGGGCGGAACAGTCAGCAATGCCTGACCAAGTTTCTGATCACCCAAAAAGAGTGACACCGGAGCTTCAACTGCCTCGGAATTCCAGTTTGATAAA
The DNA here is from genome assembly GCA_030655795.1 of Fidelibacterota bacterium. Classification (GTDB taxonomy): domain Bacteria; phylum Fidelibacterota; class UBA2242; order UBA2242; family UBA2242; genus B118-G9. Next base: position 1,885 of record JAUSPJ010000162.1, read on the forward strand.
AAGCCCCGAACCTGCACCGCTTGATTTTGCCGGAGCAACTGACCGGGAACAGACAATGACGAAATAGCCACATTCTCCGAATTGCTGCTGACCGGAAAAAGAATCACCCGGCTGCCGCTTACCTTGAAAAATTCATCAACGCGGGAGTTTTTTTGAAAATCGGGCTTCTGAAAATCGCTGAGAACCCAGATTGCGGGATTTAATTCCCGTTGAGCTTTCAAATCTGTTTGAATTGTATAAATTGCACGGTTAATACTACCGCTCCGGTTGGACACATCAACATTGGTCAGAATTTCATTAATCCCAATTGGACCAGTGATTAACCCGATATCCTTTATTTTTTGCGGATGGGTGGATTCAATCAGTTTTATATAAACCGGATAATCGATCTGTTCTGCGGCAGAAAGGACACTTGATTTTGCGATATCCAACAGTGTCTTGCCTTTCGTCTGAGCCTGCATTGAAAGTGAATTATCCACAATCAGATAAAGCGTTTCACCTTTGCCGACGTAAATCCCGGGCGATTGAGCCGTCCGATAGGGCCGGGCAAACACCAGAATCAGTAACAGAATCAGCAGAATCCGAAGCATTAGCAACAGAATCTGGCGGATTTTCAGTTTGCGGATCAGGTCGATTTCCAGCTGCTTCAGAAATCTCAGCGTGCTGAATTCCTGCTTGTAATACCGCTGCCGGCCGATCAGATGAATCACAATCGGAACGGCCACAAGGGGTAACAGATAGAGAAAAAATGAATTTATAAATGACATAAAATTGAATCGTTAAATCAGAAAATACATTACCAGCGCTGAAACGGAAGGAATAACCAGGTTGTCGTCCAGGCGCCAGGTAATATGTTCCAAACCACCCGCTACTACAGCGCCAATCAGTTTTACATGCAATGGCGCTCCGGGAATCCACCAGGTAACTATCAAGCTGGCAATGATAAATGCCAGGGTCCCTTCCAGGGTTTTCGACCGGGAGAGTTTAATCTTTCCAAACGCCATCCCAACCAGACATGCGGTCGGATCACCGACCATATTAAACAGCATAGCAACAACCGCAATATCCTTTGGAAACAGATACACAACCAGCAGCGAACCAATAAAAAGATACGTTGCCCCGGTTAAATGATTGGCATGTTCATGAGGCCGTGTCATATCACCAAAAAGTCGCATATATAGACTGCGACAAAAAGGAACAGTCATGCGGAGAACTTCAGCAATGAGCATGCCTATGGAAATAATAAGCAAAATAATGGCCGCCGGGTCTTTTTCCAGGAAAAAGTAATATATCAGCGGGATAAGCACTGCCGTATAGTGAATTGTTTTGCGGCCAAGTTCCGCTTTCGGGATGTTATACACAGCGCAGTTTCTCCGTCAATGCTCTGAAATTATCAAAGGGTTTTCCATTTGAAAAAACGGCTGATCCTGCCACAATCAGGTCCGTACCGGCATTTTTCGCATCGGCAACCGTATCGATATTGACACCGCCGTCGATCTCGATGGGAAAACCGTATTTTTCCGAATACGGCTTCGCCAGAACAACTTTCTCCAGGGCCTCTTTGATCATTTTCTGACCACCGAATCCCGGATTGACGGTCATTACCAGCAGATGATCGACAAATTCCAGATAAGGTTCAATGTCAGCAAATTGTGTCGGCGGATTAATGACCAGGCCCGCCTTGGCGCCCAGCCGCCGAATGGTGGCAAAATCCCGTAACACATCCTGGCTGGATTCAATATGAATCACAATCGTATCGCTGCCGGCCTTGATAAAGGGTTCGATATATTTTTCAGGGTTGGTAATCATCAGGTGAGATTCCAGGTGCAGTCCAGTCAGTTTCCGAATCGCCTCAACAATGAACGGCCCAATGGTGATATTTGGAACAAAATGGCCATCCATTACGTCCAGGTGCAGGCGCGTGGCGCCGGCCTCTTTAACAGCGCGGATATCTTCACTTAATCGGGTAAAATCTGCTGATAACAGAGATGGTACAATTTCCATATTAATCTCCGGAATGACTGGCAATCGTGACTTCCAGGCTTATCGGGACCGCATTGTCATAAAGAACACCAAACTCGGGTTTTTGACCGATAACCGTATAGGCAACCAAATCGTCGTTGGTGATATACCGGATGGCTCCAACCCGAAAACCGGCTTTTCTGATTGCGGCTTTGGCCTCATCGAGATTCAGGCCGAAAAGATCGGGTACTTCCAGCTGCCGGGGCGGCGGTCCTTTGCTGACCACCAGCGACACACTATCACTGGCGGAAATCATTTGCCGGGCACGAATCGATTGAGCTGTAATGACACCCCGCGGTTTATCCGATGAAAATTCGTAGCTGATGGAATCGGTTTTAAGATAGTAGCGCTGCAGTTCCAAGTTCGCTGCTTTTATGACTTTACCGACAAGATTCGGCATTGGAAAAAAGCGTTCACCACTGGTAATTACCAAACGTAATACTCGGTCGGTTTTCACCAGTGTACCTGCCGGCGGCTGCTGATCAACTACAGTCTGGGGCGGCAGATCATTATTCTCGGTTGAATCGATAACCTCGTAATGCAAACCAAGCATATCCAGGATTATCGCCGTCTCATCCAACGAACGTCCCCGTACATCCACCAGCGGTATTTCCTTATCGTGTCCTACATAAGTCGGCAGTACGATCTTGTCTATTATCAGAACAAAAATGATCGAAAAGATCATGAAAACGGTTAAAAATCGAATCCAGTTGCGCATTCTGACTGTCATCTTACAATTCCCATATAATTAAGGCCTCTTCAACCGGACCGCGAACCCGCCGGTTTCATTGTGAATATGCGGTAGAATCTGCACGGCCCCCTTTTTATCACACCATTTTTCTTCAACAAAATTATCGGCATTCTCAATTGTAAAATCCGGATTTGCCTTTAAAAACCATTCAATATTTTGCCAGTTTTCTTCGGGTTCAATGGAACAGGTACTGTAGACCATAACACCGCCGGGTTTTACAGCACTGACCATATTTGTCAATATTTCTCTCTGCATGACAAGCAGCGTTTCAAGGTCTTGCGGTATCCTGTTCCAGCGTAAATCCGCCCGGCGCGCCATGGCACCGGTTCCCGAACAGGGTACATCGAGAAGAACTTTATCCGCCATCGGAAATGTCCCTGACCGGGCATCGGCAACGCTGTAATTTACAAAATCAACTCCTAAACGAAAGGCCTCATTTTTCAACAAGTTAACTTTACCGGAAGAGATGTCGGTCGCAAAAATGGTGCTGTCGGGGCCAGTCAACTGTGCAATCATCCCTGTTTTCCCGCCGGGCGCCGCACAGGCGTCAATAATCGTCTCACCGGGCTGAGGATTCAGCAGACGAACCGTCAGCGACTGGCTGATGTCCTGTACAGACATGAAACCTTTATTAAATAACTCACTGCGGATCAATTCTCCCGGTGTGTCTGTAGAAAAAAACACGATTGGTGAGTTTATGGCAGCTGTGACAGTATATCCGGAATCTTTTAGCATTTGAGACAGATCGTCCCAGGATAATTTAATCGGGTTGTGTCGAAAGTAGATTTTTTGGTAGCTGTTATTGAATTTGGCAATTTTTTGCGTATTTACTTCCCCAAAGTGCTCTATCCACCGGTCAATCAACCATTGCGGATGGGAATACTGTATCGCCAGTGATTCATTATCCGGCAGTTCAGCCAGCCTGGTTTTCAATTCGTCCTTCGAGGGTAAATGCCGCAAAACTGCGTTAATCAGTCCGGCAGCCCGCGGTTTTTTTAATTGCCGGGCAGCATCGACGGTCTCGTTGGTAAATGCATGCGGCGGTGTTTCCAGAATCAGATACTGAAATACACCAACCCGTAACAGATTCAGTACCGTATTTTCAAATTTTTTTACGGATCGTTGTGATGCAATTTCAATTACAAAGTCCAGGTATGACCGGTGCAGGATTACGCCTTTTACGAGTATATACAGAAAGTCGCGGTCTTTTCCGGACAATTTCAGACCATCTGCCGTAGCGGCGATTTTATTTTCATAGTTAAAATACTGATGATAGGAATTCAGGATACGGACGGCGGCAGTGCGGATATTCACGACTGGAACCGATCCCCGATTTTGGCCGGAAATCCCCGTAAAAACTCTGTAACCGGCAGCGCTTTTTTAGCTTCTGCCTGCAGTTCCAGCGGGTAAAGCACACCGGAACCGGTTTGAATGCCAAGTTGATCATTATCCCGGAAAACAATCGTAGCCGGTGTTTCATTGAGTGCCTCAGACGAATAGCGGGCTTTCAGAAATTTGATCCGTTTTTTACCAAAAAAAGCGTATGCTCCGGGCGCCGGTGACAGTCCGTGGATTTGATTCTTTATCGATTCTGCACTGTTCGACCAGTTGATTTCCCCCATCTGCGGAAAAATCTTTGGCGCTTTACTCACCAGCGAACCGTCCTGCGGAATGGCCTCGGCGACTCCGTTTTCCAGTTTGTCCAATACTGTCACTAGCGCCGGCGCGCCAATCCGGGACAATCGATCATACAGATCGCCATAGGTATCCTGTTCAGCTATTTCAACCGTTTGCTGAAGGATTATATCCCCGGTATCCACTTTGGGTTTAATCTGAAAAACCGTAATTCCCGTCTGTTTATCGCCGTTTATTAATGCCCAGTTAATTGGCGCTGCGCCCCGATATTTTGGTAATAATGACGCATGCAGGTTAATAGCGCCAAGCCGGGCAGCGTTGATGAGCTCATCCGGTAAAATCCGGAACGCCACAACGACGATGATATCGGCATTCAATTGTCTGATATGTTCGATAAAATCTATGGATTTCAGGGATGTCGGCTGCAGGATCGGAAGATCCAAGTCGAGGGCCAGCCGCTTGACCGGCGTTTCGCGCAGATTACGGCCCCGCCCCGCCGGCTTGTCCGGCCCGGTGACCACAAGCGCCACTTCGTGACCGGATTCAGCGATAGCCTTTAATCCCGGAACGGCAAATTCCGGAGTCCCCATAAAAATTACTTTCATATTGAATTAGATACTACCTAAACTGAGCGATTTCATTTTCAAAGATAAGATTTAGGATTAAACATTCAATTTTAGCCATTTTGTTATTTACTTTTTTTATGTTAAAGCTACTGTCAGATACATTTTCATTTAAGGTCACAGCAAAAATATGCTTTTAAATCATCCCGACTCGTCTGAAATTTAACCCATTAGGTTCTTTTTTTGAAGGAAAATTGCTCAGTTCAGGTTTTATTCGAAATCTTTCGAAAAAAACAAAATTTAAAATTCATCGAAGATCTCACAGCATTTGCTGGAGTAGCGGGTTAGAATTGCCGTAACTTTTGTCCGAACCCAACTTCATGAAAAAATAGAGCTTTAAGGTCAAATTTTACAGTTTTGGAAAAACAAATTCTTTAATATCAATGAGTTAAGAATTTTGTTTTTTAAAATATCATTTGTAGTGTCAAAATATCAAGGTAGCGCTTGACTTTAAAGGATATTGTCGATATGCTTCCATCATGTTTATCAGAAAAGTCACCCACGTCAACAAAAAGAATCATACTGAATATTTCACTTACAAACTGGTCGAGTCCGTTCGAATGGAGAGGGGACCACGACAACGGGAGCTTCTTAACCTGGGGACAGCTCTTAATCTGCCCAAAGAAAAGTGGAAAGAATTCGCTGATCGCATCGAAGAAATCATTACCGGTCAGGCCCCATTATTTGATTATCCTGAAGAGATAGAAACCCTTGCCAGAAAATGCGCAAGAAAAATTATCAAGAAACAATCGTCTATCGTTCCAGAAAAAAAGGATTATTCTCCCGATTATCAAACGGTAGATGTAAACAGCGTGGAAAATGAAGAAGCTAGAACCATTGGCGCTGAACACGTTGTCTATCACGCTGTAAAAGAACTTGAACTGGATCGGAAATTGGCGGAGCTTGGCTTCAATAAACCACACTTGGAGACGGCTATTGGGGTTATTGCCGGTAAATTAATTAATCCCACCTCAGAAAGAAAAACTCATATCTGGCTCCAGGATATGAGCGGTATTGACGAATTGATGGACGCCGATTTTTCTATGTTATCCCAGGATCGGGTCTATAAGGTATCAGATATGCTTCTGAAACAAAAGAAAGCCATAGAAGAACACCTGAGTTTTAAAGAACGAAGCCTCTTTAACCTGGAAGAAAAAATTATTCTTTACGATCTGACCAATACCTTTTTCGAGGGTTCCGGTAAATACAACAAAAAAGCACATTTTGGTCGATCAAAGGAAAAGAGAACCGACTGCCCTCTGGTAACTCTGGGACTTGTTCTGGATGCTGACGGATTTCCCAAAAGGAGCAATGTATTTGACGGAAATGTCAGTGAACCAAAAACCCTTACAACCATGATAAATGATCTTTCTACTGAAAATCCTCTTATCAAGCCGATTATCGTTATGGATGCGGGAATAGCATCGGAGATATCCCTATGGGACAACGGAAGCTAATATCAAATGGCTTGATGATAACCAATACTTTTACCTTGTGGTTTCCCGCAAGAAAAAGAAAGATATTCCGGCGAATATAAACCTGGTAACCGTTAAAGAAAATAACAGCGCTATTGTAAAAGCAGCCCTGGTAAAGGATGAAAATGCTGATGAAATACAACTATACTGCCACTCAACTGGCAAAGAAAAAAAAGAAAAGGGGATAAAAACCCTTTTTCAACAACGATTTGAAGAAGAATTGGAAAAGGCGCGATCAGCCCTTTCCAGGAAAAACGGCGTCCGGCGGCTGCCGGATGATAAAGTTATCGAGAGAATCGGCCGCTTGAAAGAAAGGTTCAAACGGGTAGCCCATCGTTATGAAATTAGCATAGAGAAAGATTCCCAGACAAACAAGGCAAAAGCCATTAACTGGCATTTGAAAGATACAGAAGAAAAAGATGGAATATATGTCTTGCGCACTAACAGGAAAGAACTGAAAGAACAACAGATATGGAATATTTACAATATGCTTACCGATATAGAAGATGCTTTTCGTTGCATGAAGTCTGAATTGGGATTTAGACCAATCCATCATCAGAAAGAGAAGAGAGTAGATGGACATATATTTATTACCATCATTGCCTATCACCTCTTGCACGCCATTCGATTCAAACTACAGCGGCATTCAATACATCTTAGCTGGGCCAATATTCGTGACCAGCTATCCACCCAGGTGAGGATAACAACTACCATGAAAAGAAAAGATGGTAGAATGATTCACATAAGAAAATCTTCCCAGGCTGAATTATTTCATAAGAAAATCTATGACGCTTTGAGTTTACCTTATCGACCCGGAAAGACAGTAAAGACAATTTTATGAAAATTAAATCTGTAGTGTCAAAATACGACTTTTGAAAAACATAACATGTTGATTCTAAAAGGAATTTTCGGGGAAGTCATGAACTTGGGTTAAGTTTTAATTAAAATTTAACCGGGAGGCGGAGGTACAGGGTGGTGACCATGAGCCGTCCAGTCAGATTTACCCTGGGCCATTAGTTTAAAACTTTGAATTGTGGGTACGGTAAAAACCGCTGTCATCGTCAGTTTTTTCAGAAAATTCCGACGGGTGATATTGGTATCTTCGTTCATTTCATTTCTTTTCATGGCATATTTCCTGTTTAGTAAATTAAATATACACTTTTTTCATGCCGGAATCAACCTTCAATTTAATATCTAATCTAGGGTTTCCTGGAAAAGCATATAATATCCGGCAGCCGCCGGACGCAAACAGATTTGCCGACTTTGCTAAAACTTATCGTGAAAAAAGGAAAAAATCGTTTTACTGATCCGGAAGATGTGCTAAATAAAATATTAGCCATGGCAAAAGAGTCTTATCGAATTCGACCGGAACTTGCCAAATCTGTTAATCTGGTTATCACATTAACTATTAAAAATATCAATGTACTCCAAAAAATTCTCAAAGAACTTGACAATGCTATTCAGGAAGAAATCAAAGCCTTTCCAAATACTCTTCCCGAAGGGATCCTTTCGGAAAACACTGTTCCCGGTATAGGCCCTGTTTATACTGCCGGAATTATTGCTGAAATAGGGACTCCTTCGGAGGAGGGATTCCTTCGGAACGAGATAAGGAAGCTCTGAAACACAAACACAAACGTGCTATTATCTTATCTGCTAGAAAATTTTGCCCACCTGAATGACCTTGTCGGGCAGGCCCGCCTGAATGACCTTGTCGGGCAGGCCGACTTGTTTACGCCCTCTTGAAATCAAAAAAAATGTATCAACTATCAATTATTCCTGTCTGATGTCAGCGAAGCGATCCCTTCGGGAAAAGTTATGTCAACCTTTAAATCAGGCTCACTAAGTCAAATAACATGCTCTTTTATCTTTTTAACCCTACTACGTCCCAGTCAAAGGCCTGGCTCTTGACAGGATTTAGCATTTTTGACACATCATATGGTTTGATTTAGATAGTTACAATACAACATGTTATTCGGAGATCAGGCTTTGACTGAATAGAAATTAACAAGTGACGTTGTAGGGTTAATCTTTTCTGAATTTTTCCCTTGACATATTACCCTATTACTTTTTTTGAGTAAACGTATCTTGCACCTGCCATATTATTGACTTGCAATAAATACTAATTCTCATATGTCTGTATTTAGCCGTTTATTCAACATATCGTCAAATTTTGTTGAAAAATTTAAGAATATCACAACAATTTCCCGTTTCTGATATACATCTCATCACGAGGGAAAATTAAATCTTGAACAAAGTAGTAATCAAGTGAAAATAAAAGATTCCGGTTGTGTGTTTCATTGTTAAACACATTCGGCGTTTTGTTTTTGGGAAACGTTCTTTGTTCATCTGAATTTTTTACTCGAACTCAGAACGTGGGACGCCGGATTGGCGAATAATGGACAGCAATGTTCCTGTTCGGAGTTCCTTATGATTCGGTACCGGTACAGTTATAGTCCTTTCAAACATCTTTCGTTGCATCGCAATGTGACTTCCACGTCTCCTTATCTCGACAAACCCATGTTTTTCCAAGATTCGGCAGACTTCTCTGCCGGAAAGAGTACGTAGTCTAGCCAACCGCTACCT
>JAUSPJ010000173.1 GCA_030655795.1 Fidelibacterota bacterium
TAAAATCTATCTTTCTTCTATTAACGTTTGGAGAACTGGTATGCCCGGCGTGCGCCTGCCAGACCGTATTTTTTCCGTTCCACAACCCGGGCGTCTCTGGTCAGAAAACCGGCTGGTTTCAATTTACTTCTTAGTGCCGGATTATATTTTTCCAAAGCCCGCGCCAGCGCCAGCCTGATGGCTCCGGCCTGTCCGGACAATCCACCACCATTAACATTGACGCGGATATCAAACTGCCCCATTACTCCACACAATTCAAGTGGCTGTTTGATAATCTGTTTCAGGTTTTCACGACCAAAATAGTCGTCAAGAGCACGTTTATTCACAATTATGTTGCCTTCACCGGCAGCCATTCTTAAACGGGCGACGGCACGTTTCCGGCGACCGAGCGAAATATATTCTATTTTTGGCATATCTTGACTATCCTTCTAATTCAATTATTTCGGGTTTTTGAGCCTGATGCGGATGCTCGGGACCGGCATAGACTTTTAATTTGTGAAACAATTTCCGGCCAAGTGTGTTGCGAGGTAACATTCCTTTGACAGCCCGGCTGATAATCTCCTCGGGATGCTTGTCCATCGCCTCTTTATAACTTTCAAAACGACCTCCACCCATATAGCCGGAGTGTGTGAAGTAATTTTTGGTCTCGGCTTTTCGACCGGAAAGGCGAACCTTGTCGGCATTAATGACGACAATAAAATCACCGGTGTCCATGTGTGGGGAATAATAAGGTTTATTTTTTCCCCTTAAAATTGATGCTACCTGACTGGCCAAACGACCCAGAACCATGCCTTCGGCATCAACAACGTACCATTTCTGGTTAATTTCATCAAGTTTCGGATAATATGTCTTGTACATTCCTTCTCTCATACCTACAGTTAAAATAGCGGGTAAACTTACAATCCGGCAGTTTCATAATCAAGATTTTTTTAGACGGTAAAACTTGGGCCTAAAAGGTGATGTAATGACCCTTCGTAAAGACCCCTTTTACCCGACCTGTAAACTCATTTCCAATAAAAGGAGTGTTAAAGGATTTCGAATAGATATTCTGGCGACCGAACACCCACCATTCATTTGTATTTACGATAGTAATATTGGCATCTGCACCGATTTTAAAATCCGACAGCGGTAAATTCATCAGCGCCGCCGGTTTGATTGTAAGCAGCTTCACTAACTCCATCAGCGTCAGTTTTTCCGTGTGCACCAGGTGGGTCATTGCCAGACTGAAAGCCGTCTCGAGCCCAATCATTCCACAGGATGCCAGATCCAGCGACGTCTCTTTCGTATCAATAACATGCGGAGCGTGGTCTGTGGCAATGGCATCAATGGTTCCGTCCTTCAATCCCTCAATAATCGCCAGGCGGTCTTTCTCGGTACGTAACGGCGGCGCCACTTTTCCATTGGCATTAAAGCTGCGCATGTATTCATCAGTCAGCGAGAAATGGTGCGGCGTTGCTTCAGCCGTGACGGCAATTCCCTTTGCTTTTGCCTGACGAATCAATTCAACCGAGCCCGCCGTGGAAACATGGGGAATATGAATCCGGCCATTAACAAACTCCGCAATAATCAGGTCTCTGGCGATCATTATCTCTTCAGCGATTGGCGGATTTCCAGGAATTCCCAACTGGGTAGAAACGGTTCCCTCATTCATAATACCGTCTGCTTTAAGAACCGGGTCTTCGGCGTGATTGATGATTGGTTTACCGGTAATTTTTGAATATTCCAGAGCATTTCGAAACAATTGACCATCGGAAACCGGTGATCCGTCATCGGAAAATGCAACAGCCCCGGCATCCGCCAGTTCTACCATTTCGGTCAGTTCCTCACCGTTCCGTTTTTTAGTGATGGCCGCAACTGGATAGACATCCACCAATTCGGATTCGGCTTTTTCAAAGATAAAACGTACGGTTTCCCTGCTATCAATTGCCGGGTTGGTATTCGGCATACAGCAAACATGGGTAAACCCTCCGGCCAGCGCTGCCCGGCAGCCGGTTTCGATGGTTTCACTGTTTTCATACCCCGGTTCACGAAAATGCACATGCAGGTCGATGAATCCCGGAACGATATGAAATCCCTTCAGATTAACTATTTCCTTTGCTTCTTTTTCAGATATATCTTTTTCTATCTTTTTAATTTTGCCCTTTTCGATCAACAGATCGGCATTGACTATTTGCTCCTTGAACGGATCGACGATCTGGGCATTTTTAAATAAAATTGAAGTATCAATGGCTCTTTTTGGCATACTTTATCTCCCTATCTTCCGCCGGCTAATAAAAAGAGAATCGACATCCTGACGGCAACTCCATTTAACACCTGGTGTAATATAATCGAATGTTCACTGTCAGCAACGTCGGTGTCAATTTCCACACCCCGGTTAATTGGCCCGGGATGCATAATCGTAAGAGGTCGTTTCAGTTTACTTAACCTCTGTTGAGTAATTCCATAGACATTCCGGTATTCCCGCATCGATGGTATCAATCCTTTCCCCTGACGCTCTTTCTGAATCCGCAGCACATTGATGACATCCGCGAATTGCAGCGCTTCGTCCAGATTATAGGTCACTTTAACGCCAAGAGATACGACATCGTAAGGCATAAATGTTGGCGGGCCGCAGAGCAGAACATTTGCTCCCATGGTCTTTAAACCAAAAATATTGGACAATGCAACCCGGCTGTGCCGGATATCTCCGATTATCGCGACATTAACACCCTCCAGCGATCCCAATTTCTCCTTCATGGACATCATATCCAGAAGCGCCTGGGTCGGATGTTCATGGGTTCCGTCACCGGCATTAATGACAACGGCATCAACGAATTGCGACAGCAATTTCACCGAACCGGGCGTCGGATGCCGCATTACTACCACATCCATTTTCATCGCAAACAGGTTCTGGATAGTATCGCGCAGGCTTTCGCCCTTCGTCAGACTACTGCTGGAAGCAGAAAAATTAATGGTGTCCGCCGAAAGCCGTTTCTCTGCCAACTCGAAAGATATCCGTGTCCGGGTTGAGTTTTCGAAGAACAGGTTCACCACGGTGACACCCTTTAATGTGGGTACTTTTTTAATCGGACGTTCCAATACTTCCCGAAAAGAGAAAGCCGTATCCAGAATCGTATTAATATCTTCTTGGGGTACGTTTTCCAGTCCCAGCAGGTGCTTAATTCTCAGATTCATTGCTGCACCTCCACAAGCAGAATTTCGTCCCGGTCATCGATCTCCTTCATGTGCACCCGAACCTCTTCATTTTTTGCAGTAGGTACACTTTTTCCAATGTAATCAGCCTTAATCGGTAACTCACGGTGACCCCGGTCAATTAATACAGCCAGCTGAATCGCTGATGGCCGGCCAAAATCCATGAGGGCATCCATCGCCGCACGGATTGTTCGGCCGGTGTAGATTACATCATCTACTAAAATCAAAATCTTGTCATCCACATCAAAGGGTATTTCAGTGATTTCCATCGCGGGCAGCTGCTTAATGCGATAGTCGTCGCGATACATGACCGTATCCAGAACACCCACCGGAATTGCAGTACCTTCGACTTCTTCTATTTTTTTCACAATCCGCCTCGCCAGAAATTCGCCCCGGGTCCGGATTCCGATGATGGCAATGTTTTCGGTTCCCTTACAGCGCTCAATAATTTCATGCGCTAACCGGGTAATTGTGCGTTTCAATGCCATTTCATCCATCAGATGAGAACGTGTTTTAAAATTCATAGTGTACTCCCAAAATAAAAAAATCCACCGGCTGTCTGGCGGATATCTTCTTTTTCTTATGCCCTTTCCAACTCACGGGTTAGGATTAAAAGGCTCCTCTGTTATTAGTTAGACAAATTTAGACGAAGATTCTCAAAATGTCCAGTAGTTTTTTTTAAGGTACTTTAATGGGTATAAATTTGCCGCCCACCCGCTTGGCGGTCCACCCTCTGATCTGTAATTCTTCAAGCAGTTTATCCCGGTGATCGCCCTGGATTTCAATAATACCGTTTTTAACCGTACCGCCGGACCCGCATTTGACTTTCAATTCCTTCGCCAGGAATTTTAATTCAATTTCAGTCAATGGTATTCCGGTGATCAGCGTAACGCCCTTGCCCTTGCGGCCTTTGGTTTCACGGCTGACCCGGACGACGCCGTCACCATTTGCAGCCGATTGATTCTGCATACAATTGCACCTCTCTTTGGGTTGACCACAATCGGGACACATCCGTCCTCGATCAGTGGAGTAAACAAGCCCGAAATTTTTCAAAAGAAGATCTCAATCAATCTGATTCCACGTTTTCACTTTTACGATGAAATGAAGCGCCCTTCAAAAGCCATCCGATGATAATCCCGACAATGATGAGAAAAAACATCATCAGTGAGCGGGATATAGACAGTTTCCAGAACAAAAATTTAATATCGACTACCGCAACATTCTGAACGATAAAAATTACAACTAAAACAGCAACGACCAGGCTTAAAATAATCTTGAATTTCATGCGATTCTCCATACTAATCCTCACTCCTATTCTATATTTTATGTTCGGTTTGAACTTACAAAATATTTCACTCAGATGCATGTAAAGTAATTGAGAATACTCCGACGCTTAGTTATTGACATTTAGTCCAATTTATACAATATTTATTCTTTGAAAATGAATAAGCTTTCACTGACCGAAAGGACCGACATGCAACATGAAATCACCGAAAAGTCCCGCTTACTAAATTCAAAAGGATCGCTGAATCAACCCGGCTGGGCGAAGGACTTACTGCTTCAATATGATCGCAATGACATTAAAGCGCCGAAGTTCAGAATAAAAGAATGGGATTATTACTGTGTCCTGAATGATAACGGCGGTGTTTCATTTACAATTGCCGACAACGCTTATATGGGTTTTGTCGCCGCCACAGTCTTCGACTTTGACAAACCTGAAGAGATTTCCGGTGACCTGATCACACTCTTTCCCATGGGTAAATTCCATATGCCCTCCACATCGAAAAATGGCGATGTCATTTTTAAAAATAAAAAGATATCAATGAGATTTCTCCGCCGGAAAGAAACTCGGATCATCGAAGTTGCTTTTGCCAATTTCAAAGACAATCAGACCCTCAACGCTAAAATCGAATTACAGCACCCGGATTCCTATGAAACCATGGTCATCGCAACTCCTTTCCCCAAAAACAAACACGCCTTTTACTACAACCAGAAGGTCAACTGCATGCCCGCCGCAGGGGAATTGACACTCGGTGACCGAAAGATCGAATTCAAGCCGGAAACATCTTTCGGCGTTCTCGATTGGGGACGCGGCGTCTGGACCTATAACAATACCTGGTACTGGGGTTCGGCATCGGGAAAAGTGAATGGCGATCTTTTTGGCTTCAATATTGGTTACGGTTTCGGTGATCCATCAAAAGCCACCGAAAACCTGCTGTTCCATAAGGGCAAGGTCCACAAACTCGATCAGGTGGAATTCCACATTCCCGCCGACAGTTTCCTGAAACCCTGGAAATTCAGCAGCAATGACTCCCGCCTCGAGATGGATTTCGCACCCATTATCGACCGCTATTCCAACACCAACCTGTTATTACTTCAATCAGACCAGCATCAGGTTTTCGGCCGGTTCACCGGAAAAGCAATCCTGAATGACGGGCAGGAAATTATTATCAAGGATTTTCTGGGATTTGCAGAAAAGGTGATGAACCGGTGGTAGTAGTAGTCTAACCCAGCCTGTCATGATGAAGGAGTGCAGCGACTGTGATAATCTCTTTAGGATTACCGATGAACCCATTAATAATCCTCAAAGTTTCATTATCGCTTCATTTTGTCATATTGAGCGTAGTCCCTGTCTGCCGACCAGGCAGGGAAACATCTTCTTTTCCTCTAACGAGATCCTTCTCTCGCCCCAGCGGGATCATGTCGAAGACATCTCTTCGAGAGGATGACTTGCTTTTCAGACTTTTGGGACAACCCGCAACATTCAGATTATTAAAACAATACCGTCGTCATAGCCAGCGACCCAAAACAGCCGTAGCCGTTTTCCACTGTGTTGACCATTTCATGGAAGGTCTGGGGTATGAATGACGGTGAGGAATTCAGGTACTCTGTCAGGTTTCGATCGTAGCCGATGATAACCAGGCCGGTCACCGCTTCATCATCACCGGAAATATTAAACACAATCGTTGTGGCTCCATCACCATTGTTTGAAATTTGTTTCTCAAGATAACTATCCCCAAAAAACAGGTAGCAGTTGTACTGGTAGGTATCCGCAGTCAGTTGCAGATCGAACCGGATCTTCGTCTCACTGATTAACAGTGAATTCTGAATGATGGACGGCTTGGTGGGTACTATCGTCCTGCCGGTGAGCATAGGTAGATTGTTGGATTGAACTTCAAGAGTATAATAATGACCCGTTTCCGGCTGGAAAACGGAATTATAATAATAGCCGCGATGCGTTGTATCTTCAATCATTTCAAACAGAAATACCTCACCGCTCAGGCTGTCCATAACCTGGACCGTGACCGTTGTGTCGAATATATCCGCTTCTTCATACATCTGCTGGGTTGTTAATGCTTTTTCCACATGAATAAAGGAACTGCCTCTGACACTGTCCGCCCGCAAGACACCGAAGACATTCAGCCCCGGCTCAAATTCCGTGTTTATTAGCTTCTTCGGCATCGGCCCCGGATCGGTAGGCAGATCACAAGTTTTAAGCGCTGATAAGTGCCAACAAGTACTGATAAGGATTACAACGGTTTTCAGGATTCGCAAATAGATGTTCAGTTCCACCCTTTCGGTCCCTCCCCGGTTGCCGGTTGGGGCATTAAAATATCGACTGATTCTATGTGTAACTTTGTTAATCATCATCTTAAAACCTGATACTGTAGCCCGCCGAAATACTGGGAATAAAATCAAAATCAAACCCATAAAACCCATATTCCGGAAAGTAGAAATACCACTGCGGGTCTCTGTGTAAAAACAGCAGATTACGGATTGTCATTGTAAAAACAGCATCCTCAGCGCCGAGATATTCCGCCAGATGATACCCGAATCCATCCCGGAGTTTTTTCTTCCAGCCGATGTCCCAAGTCAGCCGCGGCGGATATCGGACATTATTTTTTGTCGGCGTAATGCTTGTCGGCGATGCGCCCATATCATTCCATAAGGGATCATAATAATAGTGCATCAGCATGCCGGTTTCCCAGGTTTTCGGAAAGCCGGAGCTAATTTGAAACGTCGAACTCGCGGTAATATCTTCAGTGAGTTTATACAGCAGGACCGACTTGAAATTATGGGGCTGGTCGCCGTCAAACAGAATTGTTTTGCCATCCAGGATCGACGGGTAATTCCGGGAACCATGGCTGTAGGTATATCCCACCCAGCCGGACAGTTTGCCGATTTCACCCCGGAACAGGATTTCAAACCCGTAGGATTCACCACTGCCCTGTTCAATCGTATTCGCCTGGCTGGCGGAAATTCCACCAGATTCATAGCTGTAGCGGTACAATCGCCGTAAATCTTTATAGTATGCCGTAAACGAATAATCCAGGCGGTCTGTGATTTTTCCCTCAACTCCAACAATATGATGAACGGAATACAGCGGGTCGTATCCCTCGAGTGTATTGTAATATTCTATAAATTGGACGAATTCATTATTCTTGGAATCCATCGTCGTCAGGTATTGATAATAATGCCCATAGGCCAGTTTAAATGTCAGGCCCGAAACCTTCAATGATGCCGAAATCCGCGGTTCCTGTCGCCAGTTGCCGTTTTTAATATCTCTTGAATTGCGCAGACCAATTTTGAACAGCAGCTGCCCGATTTCAATTTTATCCTGCAGGTAAAAGGCCTGGAATGTTGTGAAGTAGCTTGAACCTTTCGCTTCCAGGTCAAAACTGCCCAGTCGGTTCATAAAGCGCAAGCGGTTGATTTCCAGCCCTAGTTTCAGGCTCTGATTCCGGAATGTAAACCAGGACAAATGGGTTTTTAGAGTAATATCATCAATGGAATTCTCAATCCGGGTTTTATAATCCAGCGCCACATCCGTCTGGGAGCTGGAATCCTCGAAGGAATAACTAAAGTAGGTTTTATTATCAACACTGGAACCGGAATAATACAGATGCGACTCCAGGAGCAGGTTCGGCATAAGGACTGTACTGCTTTGAATACCCAATGCTTTATTGCTTGTATTGGTAATGAATCCTTCCCTGAAATCTTCAAATATTTCCTCAGGAAAAAATATCATCAGATTATCAATACTATAATCCATATAATCCCGGGCATAAAACGCTGACAGGCGCAGTTTTGTTTTGTGGATGCTTTTCTGGTAAGCGCCGTTGAAATCCATCAAAATATTCGGTGAACCCATCAGCGCCTGCATACTGATATCCGTCAGCAGGCGACCGGAAACCATGGCAGTGGCATTTTCCCCGGCCGGAAACTCAATCGCTCCCGAAAGCCCCGATATCGACGGCCTGAATTCCCCATGCACTTCGCTTTGGTGACCCTCCCGCGAACTGATATTCAGAATCGATGAATTCCGCCCGCCGTATTCCGCATCGAATCCACCCACCAGCATCTCAATGTTTTTAATTGCATAAGGATTGAAAACCGCATTTGAACCCATAAAATGCTGGGGATTATAGATCGTCATACCGTCCAGCTGCACCAGGTTTTCACCGGGATCACTGCCGCGCACATAATACTGCGGTGAAAAGGGATCGGAAATTGTCACACTGGGCGACAGTTTCATCAGCTGAAACACATCCTTACCGAGCTGCGGAATTTCCGTCAATACTATGGGATCAACTTCAAAGCTGGAAATATCCATATCTTTCTGAATAATTGACCCGCGCTGGCCGAGGACCTCAACCGCTTCCGTCTGGATCGAGTGGGGTATGAGAGCAATTTCAGGAAGAAAGATATCCTTTCCGGAAAGCGTATACGTCCCGGAATGTTCTTTATACGCAATGTGGGAAAACCGCAATGTATGGTGACCATCTTTTAAGTTCCGGATGATGAAAAAGCCCTTCACATCCGTCGCAGCGCCCTGTCCATTGTCTTCCACCATGACATTGACGCCGATAATGGTTTCACCGGTTTCCTGGTCCACCACATATCCCGAAATATTTCCCGCCAGAAGTGGCATTGCCAACAAGCAGAGCGCTAATATGATTGTCAGCCATCTCATGGTAAAATAAATCCCGTCGTGAATAACAACCCCGGTTCCACTCGATTGATCACCTCTGGTAAAATATTAATCGAACCGTGCAAACCAATCCCAACGAATAGTCCTTTCAGATAAACCGGCCGATATTCAACCGAAGCATTTACACTGACATTGATCAACAGAATATTCCAGGGATCCAGGTGATCGTACTTACCGTTATCAAAATTATTAAAACCGAAGCGGTACGCTA
This sequence comes from Fidelibacterota bacterium, assembly GCA_030655795.1. GTDB lineage: Bacteria > Fidelibacterota > UBA2242 > UBA2242 > UBA2242 > B118-G9. Next base: position 9,396 of record JAUSPJ010000173.1, read on the forward strand.
AATTCAACCGGCGAATAAGGTTCTTGTTCATGCGGGCATACCAATGCTGATCTTTGCCGCCAATGGCAATCGACTGATGATGTCGGGCATTTCGATAAAATATCCCCGGTGATCCACGCACCCAGGATTGCTGCTGATCCGCCGGAAAATCCAGAGTCAGATGGGCATTCACAATATAACCGTCCTGTAACAGGATCACATCCCACCAGTTCATCAATTGCCGCCGGTACAGATAGGGATAAATACTCCGGTGAAAATTTTCCTTTTGAATCGATTGCACCTGTTCCGTCAGCCACTGATCCATCAGCGTCCCGATAACCGCGTCGCTCTTCTGTTTTTTCTTTGGCTTCAGGGTAAATTCCCAGACCCAGTCACTGACCACAGTTCCGCTGCTATCTTCCAGCACGGTATAGGCGTTCAATTTTCGTCCTTTGTTGAAAAACGGTTTACCGTCGTACCAGTGGACCAGGTTTTTAATATACAGAGTCCCGGAATAATTGACAGAATCCTGCATGAAATAATGCGTCATTGTTGGCGCCAGATCATTCTGAATGACGATATACTGATCAATGGGAATATACTTCCACTTTTTGCTGTGCTGGATGCCAAGAACGCGCCCCGGAATCGCCCGATCATCGATTATTTTGAGTTTTGATGTACCGCTTATTTGAGCAGAATCCAAAGGCAACGGAACCAGTAAGGTATCGGAGATAAACTCGTTGATATCAAATTTGGGAGCCGCTGTCAATCTGCTGGTCAGAATTGCCAGTAGAAAAACAGCTATCCATACCGTTAAATGTACATTGAATTTTTTAACTGATAGCATTGGATTCCGTACAAAATTACACATTGAATAATAAAACAGATTCCTGAAAGAGACAATGAAAACATCGTCTGTGTTGTCATCAATCAGAAAAAAGATTGATTGTGTTCAGACAGGTTTTACAGACGTAGAAATTA
>JAUSPJ010000175.1 GCA_030655795.1 Fidelibacterota bacterium
AAACTGCGGCCGTGCAGACCAAAAATATGCAGAAATTTATCCATGACAAAGGCCGCCCGGGACATATAGCCGGTATCTTCCAGAAATGAAAGCCCCATAAACAGCAGCAGTACCAGCGGTAAAAAAGTCAGAACGCCGCCAACCCCGTTAATTATCCCGTTGGTCAACAGATCCTGAAGCACACCGGCAGGCATTATGTCCGTTAATAATTTCGAAAGCTGTCCGCACCCCGCAGAGATTCCGTCGGAAAGCTGGTTTCCCAGAGCAAATGTAATTTGATAAATGACAAACATGACTGCAAAAAAGATCGGTATTCCCAGGTATCGATTGAGCACAATCCGATCAATCTGTTCAGTAATATCAACAAGTTTTCGTCGCCGGACCTGTGATACTGTTTCCTTTATTGCTCCGTGTATATAAGCATAGCGCTGTTCGCCGATTACCACTTCAGAATCTTCACTGTACTGTTTTTCCAGCCGCTGTCGCCATTCATCAATCACCCTGAAAACCATGTCGGCCAACTGATGCTCGTTCTTAATTTTTCGCTCGGCGTCCCGGTCTTTTTCCAGCAATTTAATTGCAATCCAGTGCATGGAATAATGCTGTCTGAACTCGCTGTCCAGCTCCAGTGTATCAATAACCGCATTATGAGCCAGCTCTACATGTTTCCCATAATTCAAATGCCGCTTGTTGGACTCCAGTTCGCCACCGGCAACCTTTATCGCCACATCCAGCAATAAATCAATCCCGGCGCCCGTGCTTCCGACCGTTTTTACAAAAGGAATCCCCAAAATCGTGGATAGCTGTTCACTGTCAATATGGATTCCCTTCTCTTCGGCCTCGTCGGTCATATTCAGGGCGCCGACAATCGGCACTCCCAATTCCTGAAACTGCAACAGAAGATACAGGTGCCGATCCAGATTAGTCGAATCCAGAATATCAATAATGACATCAGGCTTTTCGTTCAGCACAAAATCACGGGAAACAATCTCTTCTATTGAGTAGGCGCTCAGGCTGTAGGTCCCCGGCAAATCTATAAATTCAATAATTTTTCCGTCAATGCTAATCATCCCGGACTTTTTTTCCACCGTAACGCCGGGGTAATTTCCGATATGCTGCCGTTGACCGGTCAGAGCATTAAAAATGCTGGTCTTCCCGGAATTCGGATTGCCCGCCAAAGCAATTCTGATAATATTTTTATTTCCTGGATGATTGCTGCGCCCAAAGCGCCGACGCATCCGGCGCGGAGCCTGAGTGCCGGGTATATTCATTATATCTCTTCAACATTTATCAGTTTTGCTTCAGAGCGTCGCAATGACACTTTAGCTCCCTTGATTTCAATTTCGATAGGGTCCTTTAATAGCGCTTCCCGAATGACACCACCGGTTTGATTTTTAATAAAACCAATGTCCAGCAACCGTCGGCGAATCTCTCCGGCAGCGGTTATTTTGACCACTTTAAATTTTTTTCCCGAGACAATTTGGGAAAGATCAGTAACCGTTTTTTCTAAAATATCTGTATTCATATTTCCTGGATTTAATTGGATTATTCAACCGCAACTTCTATCATACTGGCGGCATTGGAATCTAATTCAATGGAGCAGCCGTCAGTCAAAATGCAATACTGCTGGTCGGCATTACCCTCTTCTTCAAGCAGAAATGCGCTTCCCGGCAATAATCCTTTTTCAATGATCCGGCGCCTAAGTTCCGTATCCGGGCCAAGCATTACAACCTGCCCTTTTTGTCCGCGTTTCAATTTGGACAGGAGAGTATGAACCGTATTCTGTCCCAGCCGATGCGGAAAATTACCGGTCACAAAACAGGATTTGCATTCGGGATCAATTTCAGAAACCCCTTCAGCCGACTGAATACATTTTTTAAATAACGTGAGAGTCAGTTGTTCATTTTTCTTACATTCGCTCAGAAACTGGTACAGCAGAATCAACCGGTCAAGCGTAGTCATGCTGAGATGGTGTTCAATTTCACACGCCTCCTTTTCTGCGACACTCTCTTCAATACCCAGTACATCGATAAAAAAGTTTTTCAGGAACATATTCTTGCTGCTCAAGCGGTGAGCTGCGGTTTCGCCGGCAGGAGTTAATTCCACAAATTCCCGAACCGAATACTGGACGAAACCATCATTTGACAATTTGTGCATCGCCTCGGTGACCGAGGGCATACTGACCCCTTTTCGCCGGGCAATTTCCTTGATCCGCGCAACTTTTTTTTCATTGATCAAATCCAGAACAATTTTCAGGTAATCCTGCTGGCTTTCCGATAATATAACCTGGGTCATGCGCCCTCCCTTTAATATGCCCCTAAATTAGTTAGGCGTGCCTAATTTGTCAAGACAAATTGCTTTGTGATGATAAATTTATGCTTTTACTCTTTGCTTTCATCCCTGACTTTCTATATTTTCTAATATTCAATAATACTGGAGCAATATTGGAATTTTCAGATAGAATAAAACAGGGATTGATCCTTTTTGACGGGGCCATGGGCACCCAGATACACGACCTTAATCCGAGTGATATCGAATGGGACTGCCGCAATGGTTGTTCCGAAGTATTAAACCTCACAATTCCGGATAAAATTCAACAAATCCATGAAAACTACCTGGCCGCCGGCTCCGACGTCATCGAAACCAACACATTTGGTGGTAATAAAATTGTTTTAACAGAGTTTGATCTTGGCGCTAAAGTAGTGGAAATCAATCGCAGAGCCGCCGAAATTGCCCGGCGGGCCGCGCAAAAATATTCCACTCCGGACAAATCCCGTTTTGTCGCCGGTTCCATGGGTCCCGGAACCAAACTGATTTCCCTGGGGCAAACCGACTTCGATACCATGTATCTGTCCTATACCCTTCAGGCGCGGGGTTTGATTCAGGGTGGCGTGGATATGTTCATCATTGAAACTTGTCAGGACCCGCTGCAGATCAAAGCAGCGCTCACTGCCGTGGATGACGAGTTAAAATCCGCCAATCTGAAAATTCCCCGCATTGTTTCAATCACGATCGAGACCACCGGCACAATGCTGATCGGCACCGATATCGCTGCGGCGATGGCGATTCTGGAACCGTTTCAGATTGATATCATCGGCATTAATTGCGCCACCGGCCCGGAACAGATGCGGCCCTATGTCAAACAAGTTTGTCAATCCTTTCCAGGGCCGGTTATTGTACAACCAAATGCCGGTCTACCGCAAATGGTCAACAGCGAAATGGTATATACCCTTTCGGTTGAAGAATATGTGAATGTTTTATCCAGTTTCATCGAAAAATACAGCGTTCAGATCGTCGGCGGGTGTTGCGGCACAACACCGGAATTTATCCGCGCCATGGCGGCTAAATTTCCCGCGTTAAATGCAGCAAAAAGAAATCCTGTCATGAAACCGGCCGTCGCTTGGCTTTTTTCCACCCAGGATCTGCACCAGGACCCGGCTCCATTTTTCGTCGGCGAACGATCCAACACAAACGGCAGTAAGAAATTCCGCGAATGCCTGTTGGCCAATGACTGGGACTGCATCGTCGACATTTCCAGACAGCAGGAAATGACCGGCGCTCATGGACTTGACCTTTGCGTTGCGTATACTGGCCGGGATGAAACGGCCGATATGCGCGAAGCGGTCACACGGATCGTCCGGCAGGTGAATTTGCCGATATTTATTGATTCCACAGATGTTTCAGTAATCGAAAACGCTCTGAAACTGATCGGCGGACGAGCGGTTATTAATTCCATCAATCTGGAAGACGGTGAAGAACGCTCTCAACAGGTCTGCCGCCTGGCAAAGCGCTTCGGCGCGGCAGTGATTGCACTGACTATCGATGAATGCGGCATGGCTCACGACGTCGCTAAAAAGGTCAGCATCGCGAAACGGATTTATGACATTGCCGTCAATCAAAACGGACTGCGCCCCCAGGATTTAATATTCGATACGCTGACCTTCACACTGGGCAGCGGTGACGAGTCTCTCAGGGGGGCCGGTAAAAATACAATTGCAGGCATTAAAGCTGTAAAAGATGAGCTCCCGGGTGTGTATACAATTCTCGGTGTATCCAATATTTCCTTCGGTTTGCATCCCGGTTCCCGCGAAATTCTCAATTCCGTATTCCTGAATGAGGCGATCAACTTCGGCTTAGATCTCGCTATTGTCAATGTTCAAAAAATCATGCCGCTCTATAAAATCGATCAAGAGGATATTGACATCTGTCTTGACCTGATCTATAATCGCGGCACAAATGCTTTATTTAAATTTATTGATCATTTCGATAAAAAGGCCGGTGTTCAGAAAACGAAATCCATTGACGACGATACGACACCCATCGATGAAAAAATTAAACAGCGCGTCATTCAGGGAAATCGCGCCGGTCTGGAAAAATTGCTTACCGAGGCTCTCGGAGACACCAAAGCTATTGACATAATAAACAATTGGCTTATCCCCACCATGAAAGTTGTCGGTGATCTGTTTGGTTCCGGAAAAATGCAGCTGCCCTTTGTTCTGCAATCCGCCGAAGTAACGAAATTT
>JAUSPJ010000179.1 GCA_030655795.1 Fidelibacterota bacterium
GTCCCATAATTACCTTTTTGATATCACGGGGCTGTAGCCGTTTTATTTTTGAAAAGAAGCTGGCCATCAGTTATCATTCGGTGCTATTAGTCTTTGCCTTCTTCCTTTTCCTCAGCCTCTTCACCTTCTTCGACTTCTTCGGCACCTTCTTCAAGCTTCATACCGGTTGCTTTTACAACGGAAACGATGGAATTTTTGATCGGTGTCAAAATTTCAAAGTTTTCAGACACCAGGTCGGATACAGAGATAGAATCACCGATATTCAGTGCACTGACATTAATGGTGAAATTATCGGGTATGTTTGTTGCTTTACATTTTACTTCAATTTCCCATAGATGCTGAGCAAGCACATGGCCGAATTCACGTACGCCGATAGCAGAACCTTCAATAACAATCGGTACATTGACGGTAATGTCTTCTTTAAGTGTAATGCCCATGAAGTCGGCATGAATGATCTCGTCGGTTACCGGATCGTGCTGGAGATTTTTGAGAATACAGATATGCTTATTATCACCCATCTGCAGTTCAATAATATGTGCGCTGGAATGAATTGCGCTCCGCAGTTCTTTTAAATCGACGGATAGCGCTATTGGATTTTCCCGGTGAAAATAATAGACAGCGGGGATTTTTCCTTCTTTTCTCAGATGCTTGTTTACGCGTTTATGAATGTCGGGGCGTAATTGTGTGTTCAACTTATAGTTAGCCATTCAAATCTCCTTTATGGTTTAAAAATCAAAAAGTGAACTGATAGATTCTTCATAATGTATACGTTTTATTGCCTCTGCAAACATCGGAGCTGCAGATACAATCTCGAGTTTTGGAAAGGCCCGTTCTTCCGGGATCGAAAGACTGTCTGTGACAATAATTTTGTCCACGGGCGATTCAGTCAAACGACGAATACAGTCTCCCGAGAACAGTCCGTGAGTCGCCGCAACAGTGATTGTTTTGGCACCGTTGCTTTTTAATAGTTCCGCAGCCTGCGCAATTGTGCCACCGGTATCAATCATATCGTCTATCAGCAGAACATGTTCCAGTTGGCTATCGCCGATGATGTTCATAACTTCGGCTTTATTGGGCTCCGGACGGCGCTTATCAATGATCGTCAGGGGCAGGCCAAGAATCTGGGCGTAGGAGCGGGCAAATTTAATTCCGCCTACATCGGGAACAACAATAGTGTGTTTTTTCCCCGCGATTAATTTTTTCAGGGGTTCAATAAATATTGTTTTTGCGTAAAGATGGTCGAAGGGGATGTTTACAAACCCCTGAATCTGCGATGAATGCAGATCCATAGCGACTATCCGATCAGCGCCGGCATTAACAATTTCATCCATAATCAGTCGTGAAGAGATGGGAACCCGGGGCTGGTCTTTACGGTCCTGGCGGGCATAACCGTAATAGGGAATGACAGCCGTTATCCGTTTAGCGGAGGCGCGCCGAGCGGCGTCCAGGATCAACAATAGCTCGAGAATATTTTCAGCGGGAGGATTGGTAGGCTGGACGATAAATACGTCGGCGCCACGGATATTCTCTTCGAAACGCAACCAAATTTCACCGTCACTGAAATTACTGATGGATATTTTACCCGGGGTCAGGCCCAATATCTCGTTAATTTCCCGGGTCAGATTGGGATTTGCTCGTCCTGAAAATACTCGTGCTTTAATAATGTCCATAACTCCTTCTCAATATAAAAAAGTTGCTCGGGGACTTGGATTCGAACCAAGATTGACGGCTCCAAAGGCCGCAGTCCTGCCATTGGACGATCCCCGAATTTATTGAGTTGTTTTTCTATTGAATAATGGGAAGAGAGATGAAACTAGTGTCGTTTATGAACGATTGTCGAGCATTTTCTGCATCGCGTCTGTTTTTAAATGTTCCAAACACAGTCGAACCACTTCCCGACAAACCGGCATAGAGAGCTCCCGTTTGCTGGAGACGGGATTTGATAGCGCCGATTTCTGGATATGATGGAAAAACAACAGATTCAAATTGGTTTTCAAACAACTCCCAGTGAATCCTGCCGGATTCAAAAAGGTCTCGAAATTTATAGCCAGTTTTTCTATTTGTCAAGTTGAATTGTTGGTAAGCCCAGGGGGTCGAAATATGAACTTGTGGGCAAATCAACAACAGTGTAAAGTCCTCCGGTAAGTTTAATGGAGTCAAAATATCGCCAATCCCTTCGGCCAGCTGGGTTCCTCCCCGCAGATAAAACGCTACATCAGCACCAATTTGACTGGCGATTCGGATTAGTTCCAGCTCGGACATCCGGATATTCCAGTGGGTGTTGAGAAATTTTAAAACCGTCGCAGCGTTTGAACTGCCGCCACCAAGACCGGCGCCAACCGGAATTTGTTTATGCAATTGGATCTGCCAATCATTGGAATCCGGTGCCAGGAATTTCATTTTTTGATAGGCGATACTGCACAGGTTGCGTGAATCGCAGGGAATTGTATCATCATTGCAGGATAACAAGAATCGCTCAGCTATGGTAAATGTCAAAGTGTCGTGCAAGTCGATTTCCTGGAAGAGCGAACTGAGCGAATGATATCCGTTTTCCAACCTGCCTGTAATTCTCAGGCAGAGGTTGATTTTCGCATTTGATTGGACAGAGTACGACGGGTTATCCATGTTTTTTGCGAAGAATTGGCAAATATATTTTCCAGACAATAACAACCAGGATCATGATAATCAATATTACATTCACGATTGTGGAGTATTGGGCGAGTCCTTTTTTAATAATTTCCCAGTGTTCGCCCAGAAGCATTCCGGAACGAAAGATTATACTGTTCCAAATCAGTACACCAACGCTTGTTAGTATCAGTGCTTTTGTAATGGAAATATCCATAAAACCGGCGGTTGCGGACAGAAACAGGCGGCTGCCCGGGACAATTCGACCGATAACAAGAGACCAGTTTTCATGCCGCTGAAAAAGTGTTTTATATTTTCTGGTTTTCTCCGGAGAAATCCGAAAGGGCATTTTTTTATATAAATCCCGTCTCCAGTGTCGACTCAGGAAAAAGACAAACACAAATCCGGCAAGAGACCCCAAAACCGTTATTAGATATATCGGTATGGGGTAAAAAGAACCTTGTCCGCTCAGGTAGGCCGAAAAGATTAACACGGCGTCTCCCGGAACAAAAGGGATAGTATTTTCTAAAAAAATCAATATGAACAGGACTGTATAAACAAAAAGGAGGTTGTGTGAAAGAAGACTATCCA
>JAUSPJ010000181.1 GCA_030655795.1 Fidelibacterota bacterium
GCGATGAACCCGGAAAAACCGCTGCTCAAAGTTGGGCAGGAAGGACCGGATACCTATTTTCAGGGACGTGAAACGGTCAACCAGTATTATCTCGATGCTCCCGCCATTGTCCAGGAATATATGGACGCGCTGGCTAAAAAGATTGGTCGCCAGTATCACCTGTTTGATTACTCTGGCGCTCCTGATGCTGAAAAAATTATCATCATTATGGGCAGCGGCGCGGATACCGTCGAAGAGACCATTGATTACATGAATAATAAAGGTGAAAAGGTCGGTGTGGTCAAAGTCCGTCTTTACCGTCCGTTCTCGGTTGATTATTTTATTAAAGCGATTCCGGCATCGGTGAAAAAGATTGCCGTTCTCGACCGCACCAAGGAACCCGGTTCTATTGGGGAGCCGCTGTATCTGGATGTTGTCGCTTCCCTGATCGGCAAGGATCTGAAAATTATCGGCGGCCGTTACGGACTGTCCTCCAAGGAATTTATCCCGTCAATGGTCAAAGCGGTTTATGATCACCTTGACGGAGCCTGCACTCACGGTTTTACGGTCGGCATCAACGATGATGTGACCCATACATCCCTGGAAATCAAAGAGAAAATCAATACAATTCCTGAAGGCACGATTTCCTGCAAATTCTGGGGCCTGGGCTCTGATGGTACCGTTGGCGCCAACAAAAACTCGATTAAGATTATCGGGGATAACACCGATATGTACGCCCAGGGATATTTTCAGTACGATTCAAAAAAATCCGGCGGAACCACCCGCAGCCATTTGCGTTTTGGGAAACACCCGATCAAATCCGAATACCTCGTAATTGACAATGTGGATTTCATCGCCTGTCACAACCAGGCCTTCACCGATCGCTACGATATTCTCGAAGGCATCAAGGAAAAGGGCGTATTTCTGATGAATTCCATCTGGAGCAAAGAGGAGGCCTTTGAGAATCTTCCCCAGGCTATGCAGAAAACGATTATCGAGAAGAAGATTCGGTTTTATAATATTAATGCTCTGGAAATTGCCAACAATATCGGTCTGGGCGGACGAATTAATACCGTTATGATGGCGGCTTTCTTTATCATTTCCGGTGTACTTGAAAGAGATCATGCCATTAAGCTGATTAAGGATGCTATCGAAAAATCCTACGGTTCAAAGGGTTGTGAAATTGTCGACATGAACTGGAAAGCGGTTGACGCCACAGCAGCAGCGCTGGTCGAAGTTAAAGTGCCTGCTGAATTGCCGGCTAAACATGCTCCGGTAAAGCAACTGGTTCCCGATGATGCCGATGACTTTGTAAAGAACGTCATCGAGAAGATTATGCGTGAAAAAGGCGACGAAATTCCGGTGTCGCAAATGCCTCTGGACGGGTATGTTCCGGTAGGGACTGCAAAACTGGAAAAACGCGGCGTTGCGCCGACGGTTCCGCACTGGATCAAGGAAAACTGTATTCAGTGTAACCAGTGCGCCTTTGTCTGTCCGCATGCGGCGATTCGTCCGAAACTGGTTGATCCGAAAGACCTGGCCAATGCGCCGGAAAGTTTTGAGACATTGGACGCGATCGGAAAAGATGCCGGTATGCAATACCGGCTGCAGGTCTATGTTGAAGATTGCCAGGGATGTATGAATTGCGTTAATGAATGCCCAAAAGAAGCCCTGGTCGCCAAACCGATCCAGGAAGAACGGGATGCAGGTGAATCCGAAATGGCGCTCTATTTTGATGCTCTGCCGTCGGATGTTCTCAGCCAGGCGGTGAAAGTGGAATCCGTTAAGGGCAGTCAATTCAAACAGCCGCTGCTGGAGTTCTCCGGAGCCTGTGCCGGATGCGGTGAGACACCGTATGTGAAACTGATTACCCAGCTCTACGGCGACCGGATGATCATTGCCAATGCGACCGGCTGTTCCTCGATCTGGGGCGGCACATTCCCGACGATTCCCTATGCCAGGAATAAAGACGGTCACGGACCAAGCTGGGCCAATTCACTGTTTGAAGACAACGCCGAATACGGTTTTGGCATGCGTTTAGCTGTCGATGTCAACCGCAAACAGCTGCATTACAATATGGAAAAAGCGCTTGAAATGGATATTAATGCTGATTTTAAAGGATTGATCAAAGAAGCCTTTGAACTCTGGGACACCAAAGAAGACGGGATCAAAGCGGTTTCTAAGAAAATCCAGGTAATGATACCAGGATTGGTCGAAGACGCCTGTTGCGAGAAAAAAGCCGTACTGGCAAAGATCCGGGAATTGCAGAGTTATATCGTTCCCAAGAGCGTCTGGGCCTTTGGTGGCGACGGCTGGGCCTATGACATCGGCTATGGCGGTCTGGATCATGTGATGGCATCCAACCGTAATGTCAATGTCCTTGTCCTGGATACGGAAGTCTATTCCAATACCGGTGGGCAGGCCTCCAAAGCAACGCCGCTGGGTTCGGTTGCCAAGTTTGCCGAAGCCGGCAAGACGACGAAGAAAAAAGACCTTGGCATGATGCTGATAAGCTATGGTTATGTTTATGTGGCTTCAGTCGCTATGGGCGCCAATAAAAACCAGTTCATCAAAGCGGTCAAGGAAGCCGAGGAATACAAGGGCCCGGCAATTATCATTGCTTATGCGCCCTGTATCAACCACGGCTGCAATATGGAAATGACCCAGCAGGAAGAGAAAAAAGCCGTCGATACCGGTTACTGGATGCTCTATCGCTTCAATCCGGCCCTGAAAGCAGAAGGAAAGAACCCGCTTACCCTGGATTCTAAGAAACCATCGCTGCCGGTCGAAGAGTTCCTGAAAGGCGAAAAACGGTATACGTCGCTGAAAATCAGCTTCCCGGAAAATGCCGAAATCTACTGGAAAGAACAGCAGGTGATTGTCGATGAACGCTATGAGCAGTATAAGAAACTTGCCGAGTAACAAAAAGTTCTGATCATTTCAGATAGAAAAAGGGCGGTTTCGACCGCCCTTTTTTATGGCTATTGAATTCTCTGTTTAGACAATCCTATCAAATCGGATCTCTATTTATTAGAATAGTATCATCTGTTCGGAATCTATCTTTTTAGTAATCAAATTACCAAATTTTTCCCAATCTTCTTTGTCTACTTCATTTATTGAATTATGAACCAAATTGTAATCTATTAAACTATATATCTTTTTGAAATCAATCCGCATTAAAACATCTTTTGTGACAGACCTTTTTGAATCCGGGAAAATTATTGATTTTAAAAATTGTTGAGTAAAGTCAAGATTCAGTAAATAGTGTGCGATTCGAGCAAATATTAAGTTATCAAATCCTATAAAATAACAAGTGTCGTCAAGCATTATGGGTTTATTATTATCGGGAAGGACTAAAGTAAAATGCGTACTTTTATACAATCCCGATATTGCTACTTTATATTGAGCAAAAGAGTAATCACCTACACCAAAAATTGAAAAATCGGGTTTCCCTTTATAGATAACAGATTTACGTTTATCGAAATGTTGTTTGTTTTTGTTGAGATAATTGAAGGTGTGAGGATAATGTTCTTTGATATAACCGGTATCCTGTCCGATTCTTTTCTGTGTAATAATGACGAGTTTCCTGTATGAATTAATTTGGTGTTTTTTAAGATCGGAACTCTTTAGTAACCCGTAAAGTAGATCAGTTTCAATGTATACTTTTTCATTTAATCCATTCAAATAATGACCGTTAAACCATTCAATCTCCATTATTTTAGAGCAATCATGTTTAATTCCCTGTCTCCAAGTAAATTGGGATTCTCCGTCAATATCATTTGCCGAATCATAATCTGAAACTGAATAAACAAATTTATCTTTATACCAGCCAAAAACGGTTAATTTGTCGAAAGTGTAAAAATCTAATTACTGACAAGTTAGTTGGGGCTCTTGATTGAGTTTAGTTAGAAAAAGACAAGCATCAACAGAAACGTTAAATTCTTTTTTGGAGTCAATATTTAATTTTTCGGTATAACCAATTCTGTACTGATTTTTATTTTGGTCATGAAT
>JAUSPJ010000226.1 GCA_030655795.1 Fidelibacterota bacterium
CTTTTGCAACGCCGCTTTGTAAAATTTCGGCGCGATTTCACCGTCAAAGTCAAATCCCTCACCGGGGATTTCGACAAAATCTGAACTTTTATCAAAGTCTATAATATTTAAATGTTCCGCCTTGATTTCTTCACCGGGATAGACAAAAGCCGCTTCAATTGCATTTTGCAGCTGGCGAATATTGCCCTGCCAGGGATTAACGTTTATAAGATTGATTGCCGATTGCGACAGGAATTTATTCTTACCCTGTTTTTGGTTGAATTTCTCTACAATGTAGTTTGACAGCAGTATTTTATCATTGCCGCGGGTTCGCAGCGGCGGAAGATATATTTTGTAACTTACAAGCCGGTAAAACAGGTCTTCGCGGAATTTTTCCTGCCGCACCAGCTCCATAATATCCTTATTGGTAGCGGAGAGAGTTCGGACGTCAACTTTTTCTTCCTCGGCGCCGCCAACCGGGATAAAGGTCCCTTCCTGTAACACGCGCAGCAGTTTTGTCTGCATATAATCCGGCAGGTCGCAGATTTCATCCAGAAAGATTGTCCCGCAGTCCGCCAGTTTGAATTTACCCTCTTTATCGGCGACAGCTCCGGTAAAGCTGCCTTCTTTATGTCCGAAGAATTCGCTCTCGAACAGTTCCGGGCTGATCGCGCCGCAATTTACTTTGATGAAGGGCTTTTCCTTACGATGACTGTTATAGTGCAGGGCTTCCGCAACCAACTCCTTTCCCGTTCCGCTCTCACCATGAATAAAAACGGATATATCGCTATCGGCAAAGAGTTTAATCTGCTCTTTAAGCTGAAGAATTTCCGGGCATTCTCCGATTATGTTATCGTAAGCAAGTTTGCGGTTTTTCAGGAGCCTGTTTTCTCTGGAGAGCTTTGTCAATTCCACTTTTATCTGATCGACATGTTTAATTTCGGGAAAATCATCGAGATTGAAATTTACCTCTGAAATCCCGGTTTCTCGCTGAATCTGTATAAGTTTGGCATGTATGACGCCGCCTTGTTGAAGGAAAATCCAGCAGGCGTGCATTGTCGGGGTACCGGAAGTTATTGAAACCGTAAATTTTGCATTTACATTTTCGTGTACAATATCCTGGACGGACGCATACATAGCTGGATAAACCGTGTTGTAATCCGTCGGATTTTCAATAGGTACGCTCTTATAAATTATCCGAATTCCGGGGTGATATTTTTGGCAATATTTAAAAATATCGGAAGCTGCTTTGAGATATTTATCATGATTGTACAATAGATACACTTTATCGAATCGAATTTCTTTTAGAATTGATAGAATTGCCCCCGGTTTTTCAACGCTGCAATCGTTACTCCCAATCATGCTTAATAGTACTTTTGTCATACTGAAATATATCTAAATTTTCTGTTTTAAAAACCTTTTTTAATAACTGATTTATGATCCTGTCGGCTTTATCCGGATTGTTTATCCTGCAGGTTTCTTTTTTATTAAACTTGGTGGAAAGATTACATATTATTCTTTACAGACAGTTTACTAACCCAAAAATATCCAATCAGCGAACCTAAGAAATAATAAGGGAAATCGCTCCAGGTAAACACATTTCCCAAAATCGTAACTCCAATAAAATTACTGCGCAACAGTTCCAGAAAAGGCGGGTGCCAGAGTTGCAGAAACTCCAGAATGCAGGTGGCAAACAACACAATTCCGGCGATGTGCATCGGCTTTAATCGATTAAAAAACAGCGCTAAAACAAGACACCAGAAAATAACATAGAAAACATCACACAATGAATCGTTTACCCAATAGCGTAATGGTCCGGAATAAAATTTGCTGTAAAAACCAATCGGTGTTATAATTAGCAATGCAATCAAAACCGATCGGTTTCGATGGAGAAAGGAAGTTATTAAAGACATGATTTTCAAAACAGAACCAAAACAGGCTTAAATGTTCAATTCCCGTTTCGCCACGCCCACAAAATCCATCTGACCGGTGACATCATTAAAATCAAGATTAACAATTTCCCAGCCGTCCTGTCCCAGTTCATTCAGGAATTTTTCGATTTCATTGAATTTCTTCCCGCGAAAGATTCCACCGGCGATGTGCGCCGAATCGATAATCTTATAGTCCCATTTTTTCATGTTCTGTCCTCCCGATTAACGTTTAAAGAAATCTCCGACAATCCGGCTGCAGCGCTCCATTTCGCAGCCAATTGCCAGGTGACCGCAGTTGTTGTCTAAAACAATAATATCACAACCCAGGATTTTTGCAAATTTCCGGGCCGGGATTGGATTTACCGTCAAATCCGTTGCTGAGACAATTATCAACAATTCAGCCGTGATCGCCTGTGCCGCAGCCTCTTCAGAACCACCAAAGTGCCGGAAAATATTATGGTGCTGCATCGCCCGTATCTGACTGGTTTTATTCCAGGACGTGAACTGTTCCGAGGGCTCGCGATCAAATCCCGCCAGGTATTCTTTAAATTCATCCCTGGGATGCTTTTCAACAACGTACTCCGGTGTATGACCAAACAGCTCGGTCATTATATTGGCAAGTCGCTGGATTTTTTGTTCCGGATACTGTGCTTTCCGGGCGGTTTCAATGATTTCCAGTTGTAATTGCAGTTGTAATAAATCATAGGAACTCAGCGCCGGTGAACAGACATAGGGTAAGGCCTTGTCTATGAAATCCGGGTAAACGACCAGCCATTCAAACACCTGAAAACTACCCATCGAGCCACCGATAATTCCATACAGGTGCTGAATGCCCAGATGTTCCGTCAGCAGTTTATACTGGCTCTGCACCATGTCATAAATTGCAAACTTTGGAAACTTTTGATTGCGTTGTTTCTTGCTGTTGGATGGCGATGAGGACACCCCATTTCCCAGCGCATCGACGATTATCACACAAAGTTCGGTATTGTCCACGAATTTTCCGGGGCCAACCAGCCCCGATACATGTTCACTGCTTCCGCCAAACCAGGTCGGGTAGAGCACAATATTCGATTTATCGGCATTCATCTCGCCAAGAATCCGATAACCGATGCAGCAATCTTTAATGATCTGGCCGTTTTCAAGTTCAAAATCACCCAGTCGGGCAAACTGCTGTTCGCCCTCTGCAAACAAAAGTGTCAGCCCAATCCAGACAACCCATAATACTTTGACAAAAATTTTCATTCGCAGTGGTTCTCCTTCTTGTGGAATAAATTACACATTTCCGGCGTATTATGAAATGTTTCCGAATTGCCGATTATGTACTAACTTTAGCCCGTAAAAAGTTTGAAAAGGAAAACACTATGCCGGATCTGAAAATCTTTACTGTTGGTGGAACCATTGATAAAATTTACTTCGATCAGAAAAGCGCGTATCAGGTCGGCGATCCGAAAATTATCGAGGTACTTCAGGAAGCCAACGTCACGGTAGAATTTGAAACCGAAACCATCATGCAGAAAGACAGCCTGGACATGGATAAAAACGACCGGCAGATTATTCTTGAAAAAGTATCCCGGGCTCCGCACAAGCAGATTGTTATTACCCATGGAACGGATACCATGATCGAGACCGCCAAAACATTATCCGTCATTCAGAATAAGACAATCGTACTTACCGGTTCCATGCAGCCCGCCCGCTTCAAAAACAGCGACGCCGTTTTTAATATCGGTTGCGCGATCGCTGCCGTTCAAACCCTGCCGTCCGGTGTCTATATTACCATGAACGGCCGGATATTCGAGCCATTTTCGACACGGAAAAACGTGGGAGAAAACCGCTTCGAGAAGATTTAAGCGGAATTATCAGCCACAGAGACACAGAGGGAATTTTGGCATACAACCTTTGGATGCTTACTGTCTCATAATTCCATAACAGATCGCCACCTGCCCTGGGAAATTTCATACCTTTGGGGAGAAGCATGGGCGCTCTTTCCTCGCGATGACTGTCTTCCAGCGTCGCAGCGATAATTTGAGATTAGCCCCATGTTTTAACAGGGGGATTTGAAAAACAAAATCATTTGAAAATAACCGTTTTAACGGTTTACAATCTCTTACCGTCATAACAGATCGCCACCTGCCCCGGGAAATTCCCTACCTTTGGGAAGAAGCATGGGCGCTCTTTCCTCGCGATGACTGGCTTCCGGCGTCGCAGTGACAAGTTGAGATTAGCCCCATGTTTTAACATGGGGATTTGAAAAACAAAATCGTTTGAAAATAACCGTTTTAACGGTTTACAATCTCTTAACCGCCATAACAGATCGCCACCTGCCCCGGGAAATTTCATACCTTTGGGAAGAAGCATGGGCGCTCTTTCCTCGCGATGACAATTTTTTTCTCGGTACAATCACGCATCCGTAAACAGCGGTATAAAGTCAAACTTCGTCACATCCACCAACCCTTTATCGGTCAGTTTCAATTCCGGGATAACCGGCAATGACAGGAACGACAACGTCATAAACGGATTCTCCGGCCGACAACCCAGACGCCGGGCCGCTTTGTTTAAAATGTCAGTGGCGCTCCGCACCTCCAATAACGGTTTGTCGCTCATCAGACCCGCGATCGGCAGCGCCAACGACGCCAGCACTTTCTGCTTCTCCACAACCACCTGCCCGCCGTGCATTTTCCGGATTTCATTGATGGCACAAAGCATATCTTCATCGTCGGCGCCAATCACAATGATATTATGAGAATCATGAGCGACCGTGGACGCAATCGCCCCGCTTTTCAACCCGATTCCGCGGGTAAAACCCAGCCCGATATTCACACTGGCGTGATGACGCTCCACAACGGCCATTTTCAGGATATCCTGTTCTGGATCGCTGACAGCGAATCCATCCGCTATTTGACATTTCAGCGACACTTTTTTAGTCAATAATTGATTGGGGACGATATCGATGACATTCATCAGTTTCCCCGTCGCCCGCACAGCCAAATCTGATACCGACAGATCTTTTACCCGAATTGTTCCGGGTAATTTGAAGGTATGCAGCTTATTAAACGATATAGCCCGACCATTTTCCGCTACAAGTTGACCATTTTTAAAGACCATTTTTATTGAAAAATCGCTGAAATTATCAAACAGAATTAGATCGGCATCATAACCGGGCGCGATGGCTCCCTTGGTTTTCAGACCAAAGTGCCGGGCCGTATTCAATGACGCCATTTGCAGCGCGATTACCGGATCAATTCCAAAGGCAACCGCATCGCGAACCATGGAGTTGATATGTCCGAAATCCAGCAGAAAATCAGGGTGCCGGTCATCCGTAACAAATCCGCAATTCCGCGAATTTAACGGGGTCACCAGTGGCAACAGGTCTTTCAGGTTACGGGCGGCTGATCCGTCCCGAATCATCAGAAACATCCCTTTTTGCAGTTTTTCCCGGGCCTCATCAATGTTCGTGCTCTCATGATCCGAACGAATACCGGCCGCAATGTACGCCGATAAATCCTTATCACGCACCAGAGGAGCGTGGCCATCAATATTTTTTTCACCGGCCACGGCCAGTTTATCCAGAACAGCAGAATCACCAAACAGAACGCCCGGGAAATTCATCATTTCGCCAATTCCCAAAACCCGGGGATTGTCAATCCATTTCCGCATATCCACAGCCGTCACGATCGCCCCGGCGGTTTCAAG
>JAUSPJ010000187.1 GCA_030655795.1 Fidelibacterota bacterium
GGAACGCCTGAACCGTATCATCGCGAAACAGAAAAAGCATACAACGATCAGAAACCGTCAGACGGTTGGAACCGTTCAGACTGTATTAATTGACGGAAGCAGTAAAAAAGATGTTAATGAAAAAATTGGTAGGACTGATTCGAATAAACTGCTAATTTTAAAAGAAGGAAATGCTGATATTGGTGATTTAATTGATATATTAATAACCGGAGCGGCCGGTGTCAGTCTGTTTGGTAAAATTCAAAAATCGTGAGGTAGATATGAAATACTTAAAGTTGCTTGTGCTTGTTTTAGTCGTTCTGATTTTACTGGTGTTTGTAATTCAGAATGTGGGTCAGAAGATTACCTTGAAATTCTTCAGCAGTAACTATGCATTCAGTACCGAAATGATTGTCGTCTTGTTGATTTCTCTGGTACTTGGATTTTTAGCTGGCTACCTGATTGCCGGTTTTCAGATTTTGGAACAAAAGAAGATAGTGCGCGTCTTAAACAGTGAATATAAAAAATTAAAAAAAGAGATTGATCTGTTACGCAATAAGGACCTTGAAGAGGTTGAAGTCAATGAATAATCGCATAAAGGATTTGAAATGACAACATTCGAAATCGTTCTGGCGTTTGTTTTTCTTTTAATTCTAATAATGGTTTTGGGGAGCGTTATCGGACGGAGGAAATCGGAAACAAAACCGAAATCGTCACTTTATACACAGGCGCTGAATCACATTCTGCAGGGTGAGTATGACGTCGCTATTAAGGAGCTGAAGTCTATTATTCAGAAAGATACAAGTCATATTGAAGCCTATATAAAGTTGGGTAATATTCTACGAAAAACCGGAAAATTAAAACCAGCCGTGAAGGTGCATCAGACATTGCTTTATCGTCAGGATATAAGCAAACTCCAGAAACTGGAAATTATGCGCAATCTGGTTCTGGATTATATCGACCTCAATGAGAAGGGGATTGCATTATCTGTCGCATTGAACATACTGGATGTGGAAAAGAAAAACGTGTGGGCTTTGGAAAAAATCTGGCATTTATACCGGGATTTGAAAAAATGGAATAAAGCTTCGGAATTTATGGAGAAAGTCCTGCATGTACGGAAAGAAAAAAATAAGCGGGCGCTGGCTATCTACAAGGTTCAGGAAGGTCTTGAAAAATTCGAAAATAAGGCTTTCCATGATGCCCGCCTGATTTTTCGGAAAGCTATTCGAATCGAACCACAGAGTGAGGCGAGCTACTATTATATGGCAGAGTCTTATTCAAAAGAAAAACGGGATGCTGATGCCGTGGAATGGTGGGAAAAATTTGCCGAAATCGCTCCCAGAAAAGCGTGGCTGATTTTTCCTCAACTTCAAAAGGTACTGTTTAACTACGGTAATTTTGGTAAAATCGAAGAGTTTTATCTGAAAATATTGGAAATTGAACCCAATGATGTCCGCACAATCACTGCATTAGCCAGCTTTTATGAGCGCAAGGGATTTCTGTCCAAAGCATCGGATCTGATCAGTGATTTGATCGAAACCAATCCAAGCTCGGTGATAGCGAAAATCGCCTATTGTAAGTTATTAATTGCCTTGAAACGAGACCGGGAAGCCGGTGATGTATTGACGGATATACTAAGTCGGTTTAATTCCATTAATGAAGTCCGCTGTTCCAATTGTGGTCATATCGCCAGTGAAGCGTTATGGATTTGTCCAGTTTGCGGAACTGAGGATTCTTTCTTAGATTGATAATGAAACGACTTTTCCTTATAGCGCTCTTCGTGCTCTTCTTTTTACCCGGCCTGATTTTTACCCAGGATTTAAACCGATATTTCGAATATATTAAACAGCATAATACTGAACAGGTCAGAGCGGCTATCCCGGAGTTGATGCAAAAATATCCCAACAATCCGGATATCCTATATCTCTCAGCATTGATCGAGCCCGATGGCGATAAGGCTCTTTTAATTTACAAAGATGTCATGAGCCAGTATCCAAACAGTTGCCGTGCGGATGACGCATTGACAAAAATTATTGAATATTTGTACACGAAGGGGCTTTATAATAAAACAATAAGTTATTCAAAGCAGTTAATTTCCAAGTATCCTGATAGTGAAAATATTGGAAATTGTGTTTATATGATGCTGAGCAGTTTTAACGTTATGAATAAAAAAGATTCGGTTGATTACTACTATTCTTACTATCTGAAACGATATCCGGATATGAAACTGCCGTTTTTTAATTATCAGTCTGCATCGGCTTATGTGACTGGTGATAAACCGTCGGAAATTGTCAAAAAAGCGCCGCCGGAACCAAAGCCGGTTGAGCGTACTGATTCTGAACCAAAATGGGCCTTGCAGCTTGGTGCTTTTGGAAATGCGCAGAATGCGTTAACTCTGAAAAACCGTTTATTATCCTACGGATATGAACCCTATGTTCAGAAAATTATAGGCAGCACTACAGACCTGTTATCTGTTCGGATTGGAAACTACAATTCTCAGGAAGAAGCCAATGCAGCCGGTGATCGATTGAAAGCGCTGCATCAAATAGATTTTATTGTGATCAAGAGGAATTCATGGGAATGATTGCAACCCCGGTGGGTGCCACGGTCTTCAAAATCGCTGTTCCCGATACAATCGGGAAGCTGGGTTCGACTCCCAGGCGTTCCCGCTAATATTCATTTTAATAGTATTTGATTTTAATAACAAATAGTTATTAAATTAAAGTCGTGATATTTTAAAACTGAAGTTCTGGGGGGTGCTTTTCACTAACATATGAAAGGCTGAGAAAATACCCTATGAACCTGATCTGGATAATGCCAGCGAAGGGAGATTGCTATGAACCACAAATCATTTCTCACGTTTTTCTTCATTTTTCTTTTCCCGCTTTTCATTTTTAAATCAGCTTTTGCCACAGATTATGTAATCAGCGGAAAATTACTGTCCATTGAAACCGGCAAACCGGTGGAATATGCCAATATTTTACTGACAACCGGCGAGGGAACCTATTCCGGCGAGACAGGCGATTTTCAAATTAAATCTGAAAAATTACCGGTTAAAGTAAGCATATCTCACATTGCTTTTCGGGATACTTCCTTTATAGTTTATCGTCAATCTATCGGTAATATCTATCTAAGGGCTGAAGTTATCGCTGGTGAAGAGGTTTTTGTGACGGCGACCAGAGCCGTGAAAGGTAAAACACCGGTCGCCTTTTCGGAACTTACTGCGGAAGAGATTCAATGTCGCTACACTGTCGAAGATTTACCGATGATACTTGCTATGGAGCCGGGTGTTTATTCCTACAGTGAAAGCGGCAACGGAACAGGTTATTCTTATGTCCAGATTCGGGGATTCGATCAGAGCCGCATTGCGGTGATGATGAATAATGTGCCTTTGAATGATAATGAAAGTCATCAGGTTTATTGGGTTGATCATGGCGATGTTCTCAGTGATGCCGAAGATGTTCAGATACAACGCGGCATTGGGAACAGCCTCTACGGATCTTCGGCTTTTGGGGGTTCGATCAATGTGATTACATCGATTGGATCCGATAAACCGGTATTGTCGCTGAATGTGGGTGCGGGTTCGTACAATACATCTAAAATCCATCTAAAAGCCACTAGTGGAGCGCTTTTCAATAAGAGAGTAAAACTATCGGCAAGGCTTTCACAAATTGAATCCGCAGGCTACCGGGATTTTCATGATTCCGTCCAAAAATCAGGAGCATTTGGGATC
>JAUSPJ010000204.1 GCA_030655795.1 Fidelibacterota bacterium
TCCAGTAAATCTGCGCACTCGGTAAAGGCACAATAAAGATCAAAATCAGCAATGCTGCGGGCAGAACCCTTTCCGACGCCATTCTGGGTAGAGATCATCACTACCGGACGATTGTAAATCTCTTTTAATTTTGATGCAACAATTCCAATTACACCCCGATGCCAGTTTTCACCGGAAATCACAAAGAGTTTATCCTTGTATATATCATGCGTGGCATTTAAATGCAGGATTGCCTGATCAATAGTATCTTTTTCAATACTCTGGCGATTACGGTTTTCCTGCTCCAATAAAGAAGACAGTTCCCGGGATTCGTTACGATCGAACGACGTCAGCAGTTTTACCGCTCGGGTGGCTTCACCCAGCCGGCCGGCGGCATTTATCCGGGGCGCCAAACCGAATACGATATTGACCACGTTCAGAATTTTATTCGTAAATCCCGAGACCTTCAGCAGAGCAATAACTCCGACCTTGTTCGTTCGATTCAGATATTCGAGACCCTTTGCAACCAGTATCCGGTTTTCATCGAGAATCGGTACAATATCTGCCGCAGTCCCAATCGCCACAAGATCCAGATGTCGGAAGAGCTTTTCCAGAGGGATATTGTTTTTCAACGAAAATGCCTGAAGTAATTTAAAAGCAACTCCCGCTCCACAGAGTTCTTTAAACGGATAGGGATCGTTTTCCCGTTTTGGGTTCAGGATTGCCAGAGCTTCGGGAAGTGTTTCGGCCGGTTCATGATGATCGGTAACGATTAAATCGATTCCGTTTGCTTTGGCATAGCTGATCTCATTAAAAGCGTTAATACCGCAATCACAGGTAATAATCAGTGTAGCATTTTGTTTAATGGCTTCGTCAATTCCGGTCCGGGAGAGGCCGTATCCCTCTTTTTCCCGGTCGGGAATATAATAAATAGTGTTCAGACCAATTTCATGCAAATACAGATACAGCAGTGAAGTTGCGGTCGTACCGTCAACATCGTAATCGCCATAGATGAGAACGATTTCTCTTTTCATGAGTGCAGACTGGATGCGATCGACGGCTTTTTCCATATCCTGCATCAGAAACGGGTCGTGTAAATCCTGGATACTTGGATTAAAGAAATGATTAACTTCGTCGGAGCTGGTAAATCCGCGGTTATACAGAACTGTGGCAATCGAAAAAGGCAGCTGTAGTTCACCAGCCAAATCGTGGATCCCGACTTGTCGGGACTCGTTGAATTCTTTAATGATCCAGTCAAACTTCATAGTTAAAACAATAGCTGAAGTTGGTCGATAAGCCGAATTCTGTTTCCGGCAGCTGCCGGACGACAGTCATTTATCTATCCACGACTTTGCAGCCGGGATTAAGCGATCTACCCGAGAATTCAAGGGAACGGGCCATTCCAATTCTCTGCTTGATCTTGCTCCGGGTGGGGTTTACCCTGCTCCCGATTTCGCAATCGGGACGGTGCGCTCTTACTTTAATCCCGCTTAATTGCGGGACGCACCATTTCACCCTTATCCCGACTAAGGTCGGGACGGTATCGTTTCTGTGGCACTTTCCTTCAACCGTGTAAACGGAAGACTCCGTGTTACGGAGCACCCTGCCCTGCGGAGTTCGGACTTTCCTCCCCGATGAAAATCGGGGCGACTGTCTGACCAACTTCAGAATACTTCCTCCTCATTATTGGATCGAATTTCACTGGTTTTGTCATCCCAGTATAGCAATCGTCCGCAAAATTCGCAACGGTTTAATATTTTTCCTGAGCGAATTTCTACAATTTTTTGTGGAGGGACAATTTTATGACACCCGCCACAGGATACCTGAGCCGGATGGTACTCGATATTTCCCCTTTTATCGGTCTTTTCTTCAAATACCTGATGAATCGGTACAATCGCAACCCCGTCTTTCGCTTTGGCAATGCGCTCGTAATCACGGATATAGCGTCGTGAAATCATCTTAAGTATTTCTTCGCGTTCGCCCATTAATTTTGAATGAACAGCGTTGGTTTTTTTATTTGTTTTATCCAGTTGTTCGCGGCGATGTTCAATATCAATGCGTTTATCTATCAATGTCAGTTCTTTGCTTTTAATTGATTCTTTTAAGGTCTGCATCTCCTCATTTAATTCAAGAATCTTATATTCTGCGGAATCAATATTTTGCCGTACCGTATCAATTTCGGAAGTCAAAGCGTCGTATTCCTTATTGGAAGTAACCAGATACAGCTGATCCTGATAGCGTTTTAGATGTTCTTTACTGTCATCGATCTGTCCCTCAAGATGTTTAATTTCCAGGATAATTTCCTTCTCTCTGACTTGATTTGACCCCAATTCTCTTTCCAGAGTTGTGATGGTCTTTTCAAGGTTTTCTACAATCTGTGGCAAATCTCCCTTCAACTGGTTGATTTCCAGCAATTCGATGTCAATCTTCTGTAAAATAATCAGGTATTTTAACTCTTTGAGCATTATTCCTCCGCGCTAGTATTTTAAAATGAAAATTGCACCGTAGTGGGTGCAATTTAAATCTTTATATATGGTTTGTAAATGGTTTGACGCTTTCAAGACCTTACCTTCTTTGTGGGCGATATCCGATTTGAACGGATGACCTTCCCGATGTGAACGGGACGCTCTGACCAACTGAGCTAATCGCCCCGTGATCTGTTTCTACAAAAAGCACCAAAATTTATCTAAAATCGGGCATTAAATCAACATGATTAATTGTAATAATGAAAATTGTTTATGCCAGTTTCAGTTATGTCGTCGAAAAATAACTTGTTACATGATGATAAATATAAATAAATACTGAAAAAGAGAGGCCAATAAAAAAGGGTTGAATACCCAGGGGAAATGAGGGATCGGATAGTGACGTCTGAATAATTCCTGATAACAACCATGCGAAAGATCCGGAAAAAGCGGTAATCATTGCAAGAATTGTACTGCTTGGGGATACCCGGAATTTTTGGTAAAAAACTGATATTAGCGGAAGCAGCAGACTGGGAATAAAAAGAGAACCCAACAGATACCAGATTTTGACAACGGAGGGAACGAAGGAAAGGAGAATGATGGAAAAGAGCAGTGTTAATCCAAGACCAAACTGTGTGGCAACGGTTATGTTGGTATCTTTACGGATTCTCCAGACAATGTCACGGCCGAAGGTGACTGCGGCCAGGAAAGAGTTTGAATCCAGCGTCGACATGATTGTCGCCATCAGGGAAATAAAAAAGATTCCACAGAGAACCGGCGGCAATATCTGTTCACCCAGAAGCGGAAAGGCCATCAATCCGGGAATATCCTGAAAAATTGCCCGGGCGTACAATCCGGCCGTGGTTGTGAGAAAATCAAAGAATATCCAGAATGCAATTGCCAGAAGGATGCCGTTCCGGGCTGTCCCGGGTGTTTTGACAGCATAGCAGCGCTGATAAAAACCGGGATCAACAAAGGTCCAGAGTGCAATAAAAAACCAGACAAATATATACTGCAGGCTTTGTCCTCCGTCAAATCGTAAATGAGTCGGAGGAAGATTACTCTGCAGAAATCCGAGTCCGCCGAACTTTACAAACAACGTAATTACCAGTATGGCAAATCCGCTGAACATTAAGACAAACTGGAACATGTCGGTTATTACAACGGATTTGAATCCGCCAAAAAAGACATACAGTGTCGAAAAGCAAACACTGATCAAAATTGCAGTCCAGAAAGGAATTCCGAAAATTGCCCTAAAAAGAATACTGAGCATGAGCAGGTATGAGGCCGGCGAAACCAGCAGAAAAATAAATATGCTGCCAATCAGTCCGGCGGTCTTTCCGTAATGATTGTAAAGTTGGTCAGGAATGGTGAAGAGCTCGGTTTTTCGCACTTTCGGTGCGATAAAAAATGCAAAGAGGACTGCAAACAGATAATAGGGTAATGCCTGGGTGACCCAGTTGAGGAGGCCATAATGATAGGTAAATTCACCGACACCCAGTATTCCTCCGTACCAGGTCGATACCAGGGTCGCGGTAAATGCCGGCAATGAAAGCCGGCGCCCGGCCAACAGAAAATTTTCACCATTTCCACGCTGTTTCTTTGATGAAAGCAGCCCGATCAGCAGAATTGCAGCCAGATAGATAATGATCAGAAACTTGTCGATAGAGGCGATATCAATTGAGTTCATCAGGGTTGCAGTGGATATATCAGCATGAGTTTCCCGGTGTTAAAGGAAATCCGG
>JAUSPJ010000235.1 GCA_030655795.1 Fidelibacterota bacterium
AAATTGATAAAAAAGAGCTTGAAATATTTCTTAAATCGTTTGGGCTTCGATGCCCCAAAAGTAATGATATTAAGAATGATGATGGAATAATAGAAAAAGTGCCTGATTAAAGTAATTAAACCCGATGGAGACTTCTTCTTCTGTGAGGTAAAATCTGTTTTTTCTTAAGTAAAGGAAAAAGGTTTGCTTCACTCCAAATGGGTAAGTATAATTTCTAAAATCTCAATTTAACAGAAATTTATGGACATAGCTACAAATTGGAGCAGTGAGAAGATAAATGGGGCTCAGATTTATTCTACAGTCAAGACACGCTGATCGCCGACTCTGGTCGTCAGGCCAATCTTATCGTAGTAATTCAAGATCGGGATGGCCCACTTGCGGCTGGTATTCAATACATCCTTTAGTTCACTGACCGTCGCCGGTTGGTTCTTTGTCAAATATTCCCGAATCTGTTGACTGCCTTGCTCGATGATCTCCCCATGGATAAACTTATCCCGGTCAATCTGCACAATGCGGTTCTCTTCCATTAAATAGGCAATAATCAGTTGCACATCTTTTTCGGACAGCGGGCTGCGTTGATGGATTTCCTTTAGGTCGGGCGGATTAAACCCCGCCTGTTTTAAATCCGTTTCCAGGGTTTCAATAAACTGTTGTTGGGTATCGGAAAACTCAATCTGAAATTCAAACATGGCGATCTTTTCACCACTTATTTTTATCAGACGCTCGTCAGCGAGCTGCTTCAACAGGTAATTCATCAGTTCAAGCGGAATTTTTAATGGTTCGAGCAGTTCCGATCGTGAAATACCCAGCGATAAAGGATGTTGAAGATGGTAATCTCCAAGATGTTTGAGCAGACTGGTTTTCAGATTTGCATGTTCGCTCTGAGATGTCCAGTATTTATCGGTTTGCACAATTCGGCCGGAGACGGCTAACTCTGTGAGGAAATGGCAAACTCTTTTATTTGGAATTGAAAATGTAATCGTCAAATCACGTTCACTGAATAATTTCAGGGCATGCAAATCCAGATGCCGGGAAATAAGGTCTGTTCCATCGCTGCTTATTAAATAGTCCAGGGATTCGGCGATTGTCCGGTCCTTTTTGCGAAGCGGTTTGGCCATTGCATCCAGAACGATGCCGCCACCGATGGTAATCATGGGAGAATACTGGCGGATAATAAAGCGGTCCCGGAATCCTGCGCTTAACGGCTGACCAAAGACCAGCTGGGCTAGGGCTGATTCACCCGGTGACAATCCGTCCTGTCCGATCAAGCGAACCCGGGCCAGATATTCACCCGTCCCAAGATGGATACGGACAACACTGTTGTACTTTAATGGTTTTGCCGATACCAGAAGATTCACCGCACAGGTCAATAACTTGCTGGGTTTAAAAAAACCCGGTGCAGCCAGAAAATCCCCTCGTTTGACACCGCTGTGTTCGACACCCTGAATATTGATCGCCGCTCGATGCCCGGCGCCAAGTTCATTTACTGCCAGGTTATGAGACTGAATTCCCCTGACCTTGACCGGTTTCTGAAGAGGCAGCAGTTCCAACTCATCACCGACGTTTACCTGCCCACCGATCACAGTTCCCGTCACTACGGTTCCGTATCCCCTGGAACTGAATACCCGGTCTATAGGCAAACGAAAGAGTTCCGATTCATTGGTCGGTGCAGCTATTTCTTCAGGTAAGCGCAGCAGATAGTCTTTTAATCCTTTTATGCCGTTTCCACTAACTGAAGATACTCTGAAGATTTTTGAATTTTCAAGAAAACTGCCCTGCACAAATTCCCGGACTTCCTCCTCCACCAGGTCGGTCCAGTCGGGATCCGCCAGATCTGTTTTTGTGATGACAATAAGCCCACGTTTGACATTCAGCAAACGCAAAATATCAAAATGTTCACGGGTCTGGGGCATAATCCCGTCATCGGCGGCAATGACCAGCAAGCCGGTATCGATGGTACTGGCGCCGGTGACCATATTCTTGACAAATTTTTCATGCCCCGGAACATCGATAAAGGCAATATTTTCATTCAGAAAGGCGAAACCGATATCGATAGTCATACCCCGTAGTTTTTCCTCTGCTAAACGGTCCGGATCGGTGCCGGTCAGAGTCCGGATCAGGCTTGATTTTCCATGATCGATATGTCCGGCGGTTCCAATTAATACAGGGCGCATGGGTTACTCGATAGGCTTATTTTGGAATAGATGCTGCCACCTGGTGAATGGCATTTATAATAAAGGGAATTTCCGTATCCGCAACGGCCTTTAAATCCAGGTAAAACCGGCGCTCTTTGAGATAGCCGATCACCGGCGGGTCCTGCCGGCGGAACCGTTGGGCCAGAGTTTCCTCGGATAGTCCAGTCGCGGAAATCCACAGGGCGACGCTGGGGATGGTCTCCGTGGGCATGGAACCGCTGCCGGCTTCGGTCAATGTATCACGTACCTCAATCTTTAAATAACGACTGACTGCGGTATCCAGTCCATCGACGATTTCCCGGGCCATTGAACGGAGTTGGTTTCTGTCACGGGTCAGAAACGTTAACGTCGGAAGATCCGGCACCTCATCATTTATGATATAACGGCTCAGAGTAACCGTCAACAGGCTTAAACTAATTTTATCGCAGCGTAACACCCGCATCAGCGGGTTTTTTCGAATCTTCTGAATGTATTCCGCTTTTCCAACGATCAATCCGGCTTGCGATCCGCCCAGTAATTTATCGCCACTGAAGCTAATCACATCAAATCCCCGGGACACTGCATCCGCCACAACCGGTTCTTCCGGCAGTCCCAGAGTTTCCAATGGCAAGAGCGCTCCGCTTCCCAGGTCCAGAATAACCGGAATTTGCTTTCGATGAGCCAGTTCAATAATGTCCGTCTCAGCGGGCTTTTTCGTAAAGCCCTGCACCCGGTAATTGGATGTGTGGGCGATCAGAATAGCACCGGTTTTGGAATTAATGGCGTTTTCATAATCCTGCAAATGGGTCCGGTTGGTTGTGCCAACCTCAACCATCTTGGCGCCACTCTTCTTCATGACGTCAGGCAGTCGAAAAGAACCGCCAATTTCAATCAGTTCCCCCCGGGAAACAATCACCTCTTTACGATTAGCCAGGCTGTTCAGCGCCAGCATAAGCGCCGCGGCATTATTATTGACGACGGCGGAGTATTCCGCGCCGGTTAACAGACACAGATAATCATCAATTAAATCCAGCCGTTCACCCCGTTTTCCGGTTTGTATATTAAACTCAAGATTCAGGTACCCCGGTGCAATATTCATTAAATACTGAAAAACCCGCTCCCCCAATGGCGCCCGGCCCAGACCGGTATGCAGTACCACACCGGTAGCATTGACGACCCGCTTCAGCGGAGTTTCAAGCAGCTGCTGTATTCTCTCAATAATCTTGGGTTTTATTATCCTAATTGCCTGTTCCTTTGATTTCAAGGTGAGTTTTTTCTTACTCATCGCCTGCCGTAACAGTTCCAGCTCCTGACGAGCTATTTCCGCCAGGATTGCGGGCTTCACCGAAGTGCTTTCAAATTCATCGATAATCTGTTGAACCGATGGCAGGTTTTTAAAGGAATTTTGCATTAAATCAGACATAACTTCGCTCATTTAAAAGGATTTAAAATTGTATCAACACAGTCGGCCGGCACAGCGCCTTCGCGAATAATTTCCCAGCTGCCCGGATTGAGTTTGATAATTGTTGATGCCTGGGCATTTTCCGTATTTCCGTTATCAATAATATAACTGATTTCTTCGGGAAAATAGCATCGAATTTCCG
>JAUSPJ010000247.1 GCA_030655795.1 Fidelibacterota bacterium
GGACCAGACAGCTGCTGAAACGGCGCTTGATCTCCTCTTCCAGGTTTTCAAAGATTTCAGGAAAACGAACCGAAAAATCAAAATACCGGCTGTTTACCGAACGGGCCTCCACAGAGAGGGTTCCCTGCTCCAGTTCCCGCTCAACCTTGCCAAATCCGGTCATGCTTCTTATCATTCATACTCCTTCAAAATTGCCCTGTAAATTACTGCGGCTAATGCAAACTGTCAAAGCTAAAAACAATGTTTTTCTCTTTATTTTTTAAATACTTAGATAAAAATAAAAAACCCGGTTTTATATTTTGATACTATTTTTCAATTTTCCGGTTTTAACCATTATCCCGATTGAATATTAGCTGAAATTGTCCTAAACTTGGGGAGATTCTCGCACACTTCAGAAAGGACAAACATGGCAGGAATTCCAAAGGGATTTGACAATGAAAAATATCTGGCGGAACAGAGTCGGGCGATTCTGGAACGGGTGGACGGGCAATTCAGTAAACTCTACCTGGAATTCGGCGGCAAACTGATTTATGATTATCACGCCGCCCGGGTGCTGCCGGGTTTTGATCCCAACGTTAAAATCCGTCTGCTGCAACAGCTCCAGGACAAGGTGGATGTCATCCTCTGTATTTATGCCGGTGATATTGAACGCAATAAAATCCGGGCGGATTTCGGCATCAGTTACGACAGCGCCACGCTGAAAACCATCGACGACCTGAAAAACCACGGTATTTCCGTCAGCGCCGTGGTCATCACCCGGTATGAGTCACAAGCTGCCGCCACAAGCTTTAAAAACAGGCTGGAGCGCCGGGGAATCCGGGTTTTTACCCATGGGTTCACCCGTGGTTATCCTACGGATGTGGACCTGATTGTCAGCGAAGAGGGCTATGGAGCCAACCCCTATATTAAGACCAAAAGGCCCATTGTCGTCGTCTCCGGGCCCGGCCCTAACAGCGGCAAACTGGCCACCTGTCTCTCACAACTCTACCACGAATACCAAAACGGCGTCAATGCGAGTTATGCTAAATTTGAGACCTTTCCTATCTGGAACCTGCCTCTGAAACATCCCGTAAATGTGGCCTATGAATCGGCCACCGCCGATCTGCGGGACGTCAATATGGTGGATCATTTTCACCTGGAAGCCTACGGGAAAACCGCCATTAATTACAACCGTGATATTGAGGCCTTTCCCCTGCTGAGACTGATCCTTGAACGAATTACCGGCCAGCCTTCTATTTATCAATCCCCCACGGATATGGGGGTTAACCGGGCGGGATTCGGGATTATCGATGATGAAGCTGTTCGCCAGGCCGCCAATCAGGAAATTATCCGCCGCTATTTTAAGTATGCCGTGGAATACGCCCTGGGCCAGACCGACCGGGAAACCGTTGACCGGGCCGAGCTGATTATGAAGGCACTGAACCTGGCTCCGGAAGACCGGAGAGTGGTCAGCGCCGCCCGTGAGGCCGCCCGTAAGGCCCGGGAGCAACACATTAATACCGATTATATCTTCTGCGGCGCCGCTATTGAACTGCCGGACGGCAGGATCGTCACCGGGAAAAATTCAGCCCTGATGCACTCCACTGCCAGCATGACCCTGAACGCCATCAAGCATCTGGCCAATATACCCGATACTATTCACCTTCTGCCGCCCAATATTATCAAGTCCCTGAAATTCCTGAAAAAAGATATTCTCAAAGGCCGCAAACTCAGCCTGGATCTTGACGAAATCCTGATTGTCCTGGGGCTTTCCGCCGTCAGTAATCCGGCGGCTCAGACGGCCATGGAAATGCTCAGAAACCTGGCCGGCTGCGAGGTTCATAACAGTCATATCCCCTCGCCGGGAGATGCCGCCGGTTTACGTAAACTGGGAATCCATTACACCAGCGATCCCAAATATCCCTCCCAGGAACTTTATTTGGATTAACAGAGAGGAGAACAGCCATGACTGAGATTACCGTTACCCATAAGCCCGACCCCCAAACTCTGAAATCCAGGGGTATCTTCGACTGGCCAATCTGGAGCAAGGAGATTTCAGAATTCCCCTGGCACTACAGCGAGCCGGAGACCTGCTACATACTGGAAGGTGATGTCATCGTCACCACCAAGAGCGGTGAAACGGCCCGTTTTGGCCAAGGCGATCTCGTGGAGTTTCCCGCCGGTCTGACGTGTCGCTGGAAAATTTTGAAAGCCGTAAAAAAACATTACAATTTCGGTTAAATTCACCTGAATCCGTCAAAAGCCCGTCAGTTGCC
Source organism: Fidelibacterota bacterium (assembly GCA_030655795.1). GTDB lineage: Bacteria > Fidelibacterota > UBA2242 > UBA2242 > UBA2242 > B118-G9. The sequence goes on from JAUSPJ010000247.1 coordinate 2,256, forward strand.
GGACAAGCCGGACAGGTAAATTCCCCGGAGGGACAGGTCTCAATATCTTGATAATATTGCGGTTGGGCCAACACCATCCCGAAAAATCGGGATTATGGTGATAAAATAATACTTTGTATCAAATAACCACTGCTCCCGCAAGGGATGCCTGCAAGTGGTTTATACTTTATAGACGGACTCTAATTACTTCTATTTACCTTAAAATTCCCACTTTAAGCCCAGGGTCGGCATGAATTTCAGATCACTGCCGCCGGCAATAAAGTTACGGCTGATTTCCACTTCACCGCCCAGAGCCAGATGCTTTGACAGGTTCAGCCAGAGTTGCGGCTCGGTCAAAAAGACAATCTGTGAGTCGTCGGCATCGTCATCGCCGTCAAAGTTATCCTGACCCCAGATATCCATAAAACCGGTGAAGATCAATTTGTCTTGTAGAAAGGATTTAAACCAGACAACGGTCAACTGAATATTGCCGTCCCGGGCTTCAGCTTTGCGGTAGAGGATGTCGGTATTTATGGTAATAATTTTCAGATCAATCGGAAGACTGAATCCGCCCAACCATACATTTCCGAAACTGAAGGAACTGCTCAGACCATCGTTATACTGTATTGTAACACTTAATTGGTTGAACGTCCGATTGCTTTTTAAAAAAGGCATACTGAAATAACGGGCAATTTCCCAGTAAGCCATTGAGGCGCTGTTGGCGCTGACACCATCGCAGTAATCGATATCCACAAACCAGAATGTCGCCCCGAAATCATCGGGTTTGAACATTTCCAGGGTACTGGTTATAAACTGGCGATTCTCACCAAAATCGTAGTGCAGTTGCAGGTTCTGACCAGAGAGGTTTAGACTGAGGAGAATTAAAACGGGTAAAAGAATTTTTTTCATGACCGGTCCTGTTCTTAATACATCTCTAATTTAAGCCATGTTTGCCTAAGAGAGAATTATAAATATGGGTTTTATATTTTTTACAGAACCTGTATATTGTCAGCACAAACGGAAAGGATCTACCATGAGCAACGAATCCAAATCAAATCCTGTATGGGTCGGACTGATCCTGATTGTCCTCGGGGTCATTTTTCTCACTGATTCTTTTCATATTATCCGTATCGGTCATCTGCTCTTCCGCTGGTGGCCCCTGATTCTGATTGCCGCTGGTGTATCCAAACTGGGTGGCCGCGACCGCAACGGCGGAATATTCCTGGTTATATTAGGAATCCTGTTTCAGCTCTCCGCACTGCATATTATCCACTGGCACCAAATCTGGCGCCTCTGGCCGGTAATCCTGATTATTATCGGTATCGGTAT
>JAUSPJ010000250.1 GCA_030655795.1 Fidelibacterota bacterium
TGGGTGGGCAAAGCGCTGAATGCTCCGCTATACAGGCTTTGGGGTCTTGATCCGGAAAAATCTCCGTTGACGTCTTTTTCGATTGGAATCGACACGCCGGAAGTTATGGCGAAAAAAACAGAAGAGGCCGCTCCTTATAAAATTTTGAAAGTGAAAGTTGGTAAACCCGATGACGAAGAATTTATCAAAGCCGTTCGTTCCAAGGCACCGGACAAACCGATTCGTGTCGATGCCAACGAAGGCTGGACCGATAAGGAAGAAGCAATTCGGAAAATCGAGTGGCTGGTGCAAAACGGAATTGAATTTATTGAACAGCCGATGCCGTCGCATATGATGGAGGAGACAGCCTGGTTAAGGGAACGCTCACCTATTCCGATAATCGCTGACGAAGCCGTTAAATTGACGAAGGATATTCCAAAACTCGCTGAAGCCTATGACGGTATCAATATTAAAATCATGAAATCCGGTGGTCTGCAGGAAGCCATGCGCATGATCTGGCTGGCGAAATCCATGGGCATGAAAATCATGATCGGCTGCATGATCGAAAGTTCCGTGGCGATTACCGCAGCTGCACAGATGTGTTCGCTGATTGATTACGCCGATCTGGATGGAAACCTGTTGATCAGTAACGACCCGTATATCGGCGCCACGCTGATCGATGGTCATGTCGTTGTCAATAATAAACCGGGCATTGGTGTTAAAGAGGCCTGACATATATCATTATAGTAATGTAAAGTGCCCTGTGTGAATTCACGGGGCATTTTATTTAATCGTTTACCTGTTGAATTTCCAATCATATCATCTCAAACGTTAACCACTCCTGCCTGCCGTCAGGCGGGCAGGGGTGGGATAAACAACCGCTACCATCACCCCCGCCTGTCCCCCTGGGGAATTCATTCGGGTAATTCCCTGTTAAACGAATTTCACTATTCCGTTAATTGTTTTTTATTTAGTATATTTAAAACCGAATATTACCGGAGGATAGATGAAAATCTTTAAACAGAGAATCTTGCTGCTGCTGTTCCTAATGTTATTCTGGGTGTTGCTGACGTCTCTGGATCGTCAGGAACTGATAGCCGGTGGAGTGATCGTTATCTTGCTGACCCTGGTTTTTTTCCGGAGAGCGGCAGTATTCAGCGATTTCCAAATTACGTTAAAATCCCTGATTTACAGTATTGCATATATCTTTGTCTTTCTGGCGGCGCTTGTCCGGTCGAACCTGGATATCGCTTTTCGGGTGTTGAATCCGAAACTGCCGATTAATCCGGGAATCGTGAAAGTGAAAACGTCGCTGAATTCAAAAACCGGACGGCTTATCCTGGCGAATTCAATAACCCTGACGCCGGGGACTTTGACTGTGGAAACAAAAGGCGATTATTATTATATCCACTGGATAGATGTAAGCACGCAGGATGTGGAGCAGGCTTCACATGAGATTGTATCAAAATTTGAAAAATACCTGGAGGTGATGTTTGGCTGATATCCTCTATAATACGTCGGCTGTTATTGCGTTAATTGCGATTGTGTTAGCCGGTTACCGGTCGCTGAAAGGTCCCAATGTGGCAGACCGGGTAGTGGCGCTGGATGTAATGACGATCATCTCGATTTCACTGATTGTGTATGTGGCAGCCCTTGCTCAGCGAATCATCTATCTGGACGTTGCGATGGTTTACGCGCTGATCAGTTTTATCGGCGTTATTGCTATAGCACGCTACCTGGAAAGGGGGTTGTGATGGCTGTTTTCGGTGGGATTGTCACCCTGATTGGTTCGGTATTTTTATTGCTTGGCGCTTTAGGAATTGTCCGGATGCCGGATGTTTATAACCGGATGCAGGCCGGTACAAAAGCGACGACGCTGGGGACATTACTTTTCCTGACAGGAATAGCGATTGGGCAGATTGAGTGTATGTGCATCTTCAGAATCCTTATTTTGATCCTGTTTATTATTTTTACAAATCCGATTTCATCGCATGCGCTGGCGCGTGCGGCTCATCATATCGGCATTCCGCTGACCGACAAATCCGTGACCGATGCGCTGGCTGACGATGAGAGCGAAAAAGAGGGGGCAGTATAATGATTAATGTAATAATTATTGTCCTTGGAATTCTCATGATTGCTTCGGCATTTATGGCAATTTACATGCGCAGTCTGCTCTCATCAATCATAGCCGCAGGAGTGATCAGTCTGTTGGCGAGTATAATATACCTTCTGCTAGCAGCGCCGGATGTGGCGATGATGGAAGCGGCGATTGGATCCGGTCTGACTACAGTGGTATTTCTGTATGCCTTGAGCAAAGTCAAGAACAGTGGGGAGGACAATCATGGTTAAACGATTTTTAATCCTGCTGGTTCTGATATTTTTCGTCATTATGTTAATGCCGCTGGTTTCCGATATTCAGCCGCAGACAGAGTTAAATCCGCTCGCTGAAAAATATGTGAAAGACGGACCCGATGAACTTGGCAGCGCTAATCTGGTAACATCGGTAATTGTCACATATCGTGGATTGGATACATTGGGAGAAGTTGCTGTATTATTTATTGCTACGGCGGGTGTTGGATTTATGCTTCGTCGTCGGAAGGATTCGAAATTAAACCCACAAAAAAAGCGGGAATCATCGGAAATTTTGCAAACCGGTACAGCGCTGCTGACGCCACTTATTTTCCTGTTTGGAATTTATATATTTCTACATGGGCACCTGACGCCCGGCGGCGGATTTCAGGGCGGTGTGGTAATTGCTTCAGCAGTTCTCTTGTCGCTGCTGTCGTATCCGCAAGCGGAAGTCAATCATAAGATTTTAAACGCCATCAAGTCATTGTCTGGCGCATTTTATATATTAATCGGAGTCTTGGGACTTTATCTGGCTGCCGGCTTTTTAGATAATCGAATTTTGCCGCTTGGAGACTTCGGACACCTATTCAGCGCCGGAGCAATTCCGGTTATTTACTCGCTGATCGGTTTGAAAGTGGGCTCTGAACTGGTTGGAATTCTGGACAGCATGCAAAGGAGTGACTCATGACGCTGGTAAGCATTATCGGATTTGTTTTGATCATTGTGGGACTCTGGGGAATGCTGACCCAGAGCAATATCATAAAAATTATCATCGGATTTTCAATTATTGATACAGGCATTCACCTGCTGATTGTATCGATTGGCTATATCAAGGGCAAAACCGCGCCGATCATTGACAATTCAATTGTAAAAGCCGACGCCGTTAATCAGGTTGTTGATCCGATTCCGTCTGCGCTTGTGCTGACTGCGATTGTGATTGGACTGGCCGTTACAGCTCTGATGCTGGTCTACGCCGTGAATTTATATCAGCGCAAACAGTCACTGGATATCAACGATTTTGAGGAGTTGAAATGGTAAATCCGCTCTATCTGTTTATTATTGCACTGGGAACGGCCTTTCTGCTGTCGTTGATCGATAAACTCCATCGTTCGGTGGCAATGCTGCTCTTTTATTCTGCATTAACGGCGATGGTTGGCATTGCCGGTCAGTGGCTGCTTGAAATAATGCGGGGAATGGAAGCCGCAGTCGTTTTCACTGCCGGATTTCAGGCGCCATATTCGATTAATTTACGCTTAGGTCTGGCAGAGGCGGTTTTTGTGTTTCTGTCGAATCTTGTCGGGCTGCTGAGCGCCATTTATCTAATTGACAAATTCAGGCAGTCAAAAGTCAATGCGATGGTGCTGTTCCTGATGATGATTATGGGCATCAACGGTCTGATCATGACCCGGGATATGTTTAACCTTTTTGTCTTTATGGAAATTACATCAATTGCCACCTATGCACTCATTGGGATCGACCGCAATACAGGGTCGCTGAGCGCCGGTTTTAAATATATCATCGCCGGTGGAATTGCGTCATCCCTGTTCTTGATCGGTACGATTTACCTGTATCGTCTGACGGGGACATTGAATATTGACAGCATGATCGCATCCAGGGAATTGATTGCCGGAAATGCGGGATTTGTTGCACTGTTTCTGGTTTTGGCAGCGATCGTTATTGAATTGAAACCCTTTCCGGCAAACGGCTGGGCGCTGGATGTCTACCAGGCCGTCAACAGCGGGGTGGCGGCGGTTATTGCTACAGCAAGTTCGGCAGCAATGTTTTTTGTAATATATAAACTCATACCGCTGCTTAATATTACAATGCTGGATCTGCTGGCCGGAGTTGGCGGCATTACCTTTATTTTTTCAAATTTAATGGGACTGAAACAGAAAAATGCCAAACGTCTGCTGGGCTATTCGTCGATCGCTCAGATGGGGCTGGTATTAACGGCGCTGAGCCTGGCGATGAAAGACTCCTGTGGTATTCCTCCGAGGGATTTATTGATTATCATTGTGGGCGGTTTGTTTCTGAATCATTTTTTGGCCAAAGCCGGTTTATTTTGGATAGCAGGATTGTTCAAGGAACAGGACACTGATAAATGGTCGGTAATCCGTCGAAACCCGCTATTACTGTTTATTTTCGGTAGTTTCATTTTTGCGCTGCTTGGATTACCGCCATTCCCGGGATTCTGGGCAAAGTGGGAGCTCGTCCTGTATCTCGCGAACAGTGGTCAACATTTCTGGATTTTTGCCATTTTATTGGGTTCATTCCTTGAAGCAATATACCTGGTTCGCTGGCTGATCAGTGTGGTAAAGGATACTATTGAACAGGAGGCAGAACCCGGTTTTCAAAAGATACTGCCACCGGTGCTTTTCATGATTGGACTGTTCAATGCCGGCTTTTTAATGATTATTCATTATTATTCATTTAATCCGCTATTTTTTGCACCCCTGATGGTCGCTGCATTTTTCTTCGCTGTTGATTGGTTGCCGGCAAAAATAAAAGGCGTTTTAACAATAGCCGTCATCGGAGCATTTGCCTATCATGTGGTTCCGCAACTCGACGGAATTTTTCAACTTTTCGCGGTGTTGTTTCTGGGTGGCGGTCTGATACAACTGATCGCAACGCTGCAGGCTTCGGACAGGCGGACCGGGTTTTATCCATTTGTTATCATGATGTTTTTATCCCTGGGGATACTACTGAAATCGGAAACGACGCTGCAATTTTTCTATGCCTGGGAACTGATGACCGTTAGTTCATTTTTACTGATTCTCAGGGGTGAGCGGGCGCGCGATCACAGCCTGTCTTACATCCTTTTTTCACTGGCCGGCGCCTATTTTATTCTGACCGGATTTGCCTATGCATTTGCGGCTGCCGGTGATATTACTATACTTTCACTGACCAATATAACTGACTATGCATCAGCGATATACGCCTTTCTTCTGATCGGATTTTTAATCAAAACCGGAACCCTTGGTCTGCATATCTGGTTGCCCGGTTCCTATGCCGAATCGGAAGATGATGTGTCCCCGCTGATCTCTTCCATTTTGAGTAAAGCGGGCATTTTCGGGATGATGTTTGCGGCCGGTATTTTCGGAAAATCCCTCATTGGAAAAATTGAAATCAGCGCTGCCCTGGGATGGCTTGGAGCCATTACAGCATTAATTGGAACGCTGATGGCAATATTCCAGGAAGACATTAAAAAGCTGCTGGCTTATTCCAGTATGGGGCAGCTTGGCTATATGGTTTTATCCGTTGCGATGCTGTCTCATCTGGGCTGGGTTTCGGCAATTTACCTGTCATTTAACCATCTTTTTTTCA
>JAUSPJ010000268.1 GCA_030655795.1 Fidelibacterota bacterium
TCGCTGCTCAATTCCGGGGCTTATGGGACCCACGCATTGACGGTTCTGTCCAATTGCGGTGCAAAGGTTCTTCCATTATTTAATAAAATTGAAAATATGCGCTTTATCGGCCGGTCGGTTTATACAAATTTACCCGTTGGCGGCGCCTATCGCGGATACGGCGCGACGCAGGGTTATTTTGCACTGAATCAGCAATTGGATATAATTGCCCGACGACTAAATATCGACCTGTTGGATTATATCAAGAAAAATCATATTAGAGTTGGGGAAACATCCCAGGTTTTTAAAGCTCTTGGTGAAGGTACCGAAGGAGTTACCCAGATTGTCAATTCTTGTAAACTCGATGAATGTATCGATATCGGCGCCAAAGAAATCGGCTGGTATGACAAACGGGATAAACAGATAACGAATGGTGATAAAGTCCGCGGTGTCGGTCTGGCAGTGGCAATGCAGGGATCGGGGATTCCGCTGATCGATATGGCTGCCGCCTATATGAAAATGAATGATGACGGTTCGTTTAATCTCGATATAGGTGCGACGGATATTGGCACCGGATCCGATACCGTTCTGGCCCAAATTGCCGCGGAGGTGCTGGGCGTCGAGCTGGATAAAATGATTGTTTTGTCCTCTGATACAGACCGGACGCCTTTTGATGTGGGCGCCTATGCCTCTTCCACGACCTATGTTTCCGGCGCTGCGGTGAAAAAATGCGCCGAAAAAATCAGCGAACAAATTCTGGACGTAGCTGCAGAAATAATGAAGGCTGATAAAAATGATCTGGAATTGTCGGACGGCCGGGTGAATGACCGTAAAAACAATAAATGTATTTCACTTTCCGATGTCGCGGTTTATGCGTTATACACTGAAAACCAGTTTCAGATTCAGGCCGGCGCATCCCAGATAGTTGAACAGTCACCGCCACCCTTTATTGCCCAGTTTGTTGAAGTTGAAGTTGATAGAAAAACCGGTAAAGTTGATGTGATTAAATTTGTGTCGGCGGTGGATTGCGGTCAGGCCCTGAATCCCATATTGGCGGAAGGCCAGATAGACGGGGCGGTTGTAAATGGTATTTGCTATGCGCTGACGGAGCAGTATAAATTTTCCGCAAATGGTAATTTACTGACTAAACATTTCCGGGATTATAAAATCTGGACCGCGGCGGATCTGCCGGAAATCAAGACTATTATTGTTGATTCACATGAAGAATCCGGCCCTTTTGGCGCGAAATCGGTTGGGGAAATCGGAATCAATGGTCCCATGCCGGCCATCGCCAACGCCATTTACGATGCGGTCGGAGTGCGACTGTTTGAAGCGCCCTTTACCCCGGCAAAAGTGTATCGAGAAATGGAGCGTACGGGAAAACCTTGATCATAAAAAATGGCAAGATTGCCTTTTCCGGTGAAAAATATTTTCACTCTCGCGATCTTAAAATAGAACAGGGAAAGATAGCAGAAATCGGCAGCAATTTACTCGGCGAAACCGAAATAGATGCCGACGGCCTGCAGATATTTCCCGGCGCGATTGATCCGCATGTGCATTTTGATGAGCCCGGCTACACCGACCGGGAAGATTTTTATCACGGCAGCTGTGCAGCGGCTTCCGGTGGGGTCACGACGGTCATCGATATGCCCTGCACCTCGGTTCCGCCGGTCACGAATATCAAGAATTTGAAACAAAAATTAGAAATTGTACGCCAGAAGTCAGTAGTGGATTTCGGTTTTTTCGGCGGCGTTTCCGGGCAATGTTTTGATGGCAATTTTCAAAAGTATATGACCGAATTGGCGGATTATGTGTTGGGATTTAAAACCTATTTTATATCCGGAATGAATTCGTTCTCCCGGCTCGATCTTAACCAGTTTCAACAAGTGTTGAAAATAGCGAAAGAACTTAATCGGCCGGCGCTGCTGCATGCCGAGGATTACGAGATGGTCACTACGGCTGAAGCAAGCGCAAGAGTTAAAGGTTCCGGCTGGCATAATTACTATAATTCCCGTCCTGAAGCGGCGGAAATCATCGCTGTTAGAAACTCTGTTGAAATTGCCGAAGAGATCGGTGCGGAGTTGCATATCGTTCATATTGGAACGGCCGAAGCAGCAAAATTGCTGTCTGGAAAAAATAAAATCACCGGTGAAACAGCGCCCCATTACCTGGAATTTTCTTATGACGACCTGGAACGCATCGGTGGCGCATTAAAAACCGCGCCGGTAGTGAAGTCGCCGGGCAATGCCGACGGGCTATGGCAGGCATTGATGGACGGAACGCTGGATTTCGTAGCCTCCGATCATGCCCCCGCTCTAGAGAATCAAAAGAATACCGGTTCAGCCTGGAATGACTATTCGGGCATTCCGGGAACCGGGACGCTCTTTCCGTATTTGTATTCGGAAGGTTTCGTGAAACGTAATATCGGTCTCAACCGGTTTCTGAAAATCACAGCGGAGAACGCAGCCTGGCGCTATGGCTTGTTTGACCGTAAGGGTTCCATCGAAATCGGCAAAGATGCCGATCTGGCGCTGGTCGATCCGAATGCAAGGTGGACGGTGAACGGGCGAGACTTCATTTCAAAAGGCAAGATTACACCTTTTGAAGGAATGACGTTCCAGGGGCGAGTCGTAAAAACCATTATCCGGGGACAAGTAGTTTTTGATCGCGAAAAAGGTATTACTGCGCAGCCGGGATTTGGTAAATTTTTAACAAAACGTGTCAAAGCGGAGCATTGACATGAGCCTTCCCGTCGATTCGGAGAAAGATTAAAATGTCTAAACATTATATACTGACCAATGCCACTATTACCAACGGTTTTTCATTTCTGATCGAAAATGGCGCTATCGAGATCGATAACGGCCGGATCGCCTGGATCGGAAAAAGTGATGACCTTCGGCACTCCGAAGTGAGAACCATTGATTTGCAGGGACGTCTGGTTTTACCGGGACTGTTGAATCCCCATCACCATCTCTATTCCGCATTGGCGACGGGTTTGGCGCCCATCGGACCGACATCAAATTTCAACCTGATACTGGAAAACCTCTGGTGGCATCTGGACAAGACGCTGGATGCAGAATCGATTTTCTATTCGGCGATTCACGGCTTGATCCAGTCCGTGAAGTACGGCGTGACGACGATTTTCGACCATCACGCCTCCATGAATGCCGTCAGCGGCAGCCTGGAATTAATTGAAAAAGCCTTCCGTGAAGTTGGCGTCAGGGGCCTGCTCTGTTATGAAATTTCCGACCGGATGGGTGAAGATTCGCTAGAAATGCAATTGGATGAAAATATCGGTTTTTGGGAAAGTCATCGTCAGAACAACCAAATTCAGGGAATGCTCGGACTGCACGCGAATTTTACTCTGAGTGAACGTACAATGGCGATGATCCGGGATCATAAACCAGAGGAATTACCGATTCATATTCATTGCGGTGAGGACAGGGCTGATTTTCAATACTGTGTCGACCATGGTTACGCCGGACCGGTGGATCGTCTGAATGAATTCGGGTTGCTGTCGAAGGATTCGTTCCTGGCGCACTGCATTCATTTGTCCGGGAAGGATTACGAACTCATCCGCGGAATTCAACCGGTGATAATTTCCAATCCCGAGTCCAATGCCAATAATAATGTTGGTGCAATGGATATCGCCAAAATCCAAAAATACGTTCTGGGTACCGATGGCATGACCGGCAATATTCTGGGTACCATGCGTTCTCATTTTCTGCAGCGCAATGGAAAAATCGCTGACCCGCTGGATATTCAATTCCGCTATCCGGCTGAATTAATCGAATGCTACTTTCCGAATGCTGGAAAATTGGCGCAGGGCAAACGCGCCGATCTGGCGATTACCAATTACATACCGGTGACCGAAATAAACCTCGGAAATCTGTTCTATCACCTGATTTTCGGTGTTCAGGGACAGCCGATGTATATGACCATCGCTGATGGTATCATTCTTTATAAAGATGGTGTAATGCAGACAATCGATGAACAGGAAATCATACAAAACGTCAAAAACGCAGTCAGAAAATTACACAAGAACTATTATGAGTGATCGATTTTCAACAATATCGCTGCGGCAATTGTTGTCGCAAATTTTGAAATCCGAGGAAAAAAGAAGCATTTTCGGAATATATCACAGCCAGTTTTTTACGCCCCAAACGGATGACATTTTTAGAACAGAAATATTCGGTCAGGCGCTGGAAACTCCGATCGGCGTCGCAGCCGGTCCCCATACGCAGATGGCGCAAAACATCATCACTGCCTGGCTCTGCGGCGCCCGCTACATCGAACTGAAAACCGTACAAACTCTGGATGAAATTGAAATATCCAAGCCCTGCATCGACATTCAGGACGAAGGATACAACTGCGAATGGTCACAGGAATTGAAAATCGAAGAATCTTTTTATGAATATCTGAAAGCCTGGATCAGCATTCATGCTCTCCGTCATAAATTCGGCTGGTCCGGTGATCCCGGAACGATTTTCAATATGAGTGTTGGTTACGATATGTCCGGGATTCTGAACGATAATATGCAGTGGTTTTTTGATAAAATGGCGGATTGTCATGCCGAAAAACAGGTGCTAATCGATGAAATCCGTGATCTCTATCCGAAGATTAACGAAATCGATATTCCAGACCGGATATCCAATAATATTACCCTTTCCACAATGCATGGTTGCCCGCCGGACGAGATCGAGAAAATCGGAAAATGCCTGATTGAAGAAAAGGGACTTCACACCTTCATTAAATTGAATCCGACGCTGCTGGGAAAAGCGAAAATTCATGAGATTTTAAAGAAACTCGGATATGACACACAGGTTCCCGATGTTGCATTTGAGCATGATATCACATATTCAGCAGCTGTCAAGGTTATTCAATCATTACGGAAATCGGCGGAAAAACAGGGCGTCTTCTTAGGCGTTAAACTTACCAATACCTTGGAAGCGCTGAACCATAAAGCAATTTTCAGCGATGCTGCTATGTACATGAGCGGTAAGGCGCTGCATCCGATCAGCATCAATGTCGCCCGGAAAGTCAGACATGATTTCCCGGAATTGCCGATTTCCTTCTGTGCCGGTGTAAACGCTTTCAATATCGCCGACGTACTGGCCTGCGGCCTGAATCCGGTGACGGTTTGTTCGGATATACTAAAACCCGGCGGCTATGCCCGGCTGACGCAGTATCTCGAAAATATAATACAGCCGCTTCCCGAAGATAATAGGTCGGCCATTGATTATCTGAATTGTTATGCTGATGAAGTCGTGGAAAATCCGGCATATCGCGCTGCCTGGACCGATATCAAAACACCACAGGAATTGACGGAATTCGATTGCATTGCAACGCCCTGCGTGGCGACCTGTCCCTCGAATCAGCAGATTCCCGATTATATGTACTGGACCGCCAGGGGTGATCTGCCGAAAGCCTTTGAAACCATTCTGAAAACCAATCCTTTCCCTGCGGTAACCGGCATGGTCTGCGATCATCTCTGTCAGACGAAATGCACGCGGATCAATTATGATAGTTCGCTGCTGATCCGGGAAGTGAAGCGTTTTGTTGCCGAAAATATATCCTTCCACGAACTCCATGCACCGGAACAGAAAAATGGAAAAAAAGTGGCAATTATCGGCGCCGGGCCGTCGGGACTGTCCTGTGCTTATTTTCTGATTCTGGCCGGTTTTGAGGTGGATGTTTATGAGACCAAGGAGTTTCCCGGCGGTATGCTGGCGGATGCTATTCCACTCTTTCGACTGTCGGAAAGCGCGCTGGATGAAGACATTCTGCGGATTAAAAATTTGGGTGTGAAGATTCACACTTCTCAAAAAATTGACAAAGAATCCTTTGAGCAAATCAGAGCCAAAGCAGACTTCGTGTACCTTGCCGTCGGTGCGCAAAAAGCATTGAAAGTGGCGATTGAGGGCGATGATGTGCAAAATGGTCTACTCGACCCGCTGAAATTTTTATCGGCTTTGCGGCAGGGAATAAAGGCCGAATTGGGACCAAAAGTTATCATTCTTGGTGGCGGCAATACAGCTGTAGATGCCGCACGAACCGCCAAACGATTTGTCGGTGAAGACGGAAATGTGACTATTGTCTATCGACGGACTCGTCGTGAAATGCCCGCCGATCAGGATGAGATTCAGGCCGCTCTGGAAGAAGGCATTGAACTGATCGAACTGGCCGCGCCGGCGAAAATTAATTCAAAAAATGGAAATATTACGTCGCTGACTTGTTATAAAATGACCCTGGGTGAAGCTGACAAATCCGGGCGACCGCGGCCGGAGAAAATCGACGGCAGCGATTTTGACATTCCGGCGGATACGATCATTCCGGCGTTCGGGCAGGAACGTGTAATTGATTTTATCGATGAGGAATTGCTGGAGATTCAGGATGATAACAGTCGTGAAATTCGATTGCCGAATATCTTTATTGGCGGTGACGCTTATCGGGGTGCATCTACCGTTATCAGCGCTATCGCCGACGGACGAAAAACGGCGGAAACCATTATCCGAAAATCCGGGATTGACCGGCAGACATTGCCATTACAGCTGGTGGATAAGGGCCGGAGCCGGGAGGAGCTTCATCAGAAACGGGCGCGAATTGTGCCGGGCGCTCATCCCGAAGAGACACCGCTGGCGGAGCGGGATTACTTTAGCCTTGTAGATTTGACATTAACCGAAGAGGAAGCCGTTACCGAAGCAAAGCGTTGCCTGTATTGCGATCAGCTCTGCGATATCTGCGTGACCGTTTGTCCCAACCGGGCAAATTACGGCTATACCATTGCGCCTTTTGAGGTCAGATTGCAAAAGGCTGTGAATGTCAATGGTGAAATCAAAATCGTGGATGATGGAATATTTAAGATCGAGCAGAAATATCAAGTATTGAATATTGCGGATTTCTGTAATGAATGTGGAAATTGCACAACGTTTTGCCCGACGAGTGGCGCGCCCTATAAAGACAAACCGAAAGTATGTTTAACAGAGAAAAGTTTCCGGGAAACAGAGAAGGGATATTTTTTAAGTTCTGATACAATACTGTTTAAAAATGGGCAAGACAAAAAATCATTGAAAATTAAGGAAAATGAATATCACTACGAATCAGATGAGGTCTTCGCCAGGATTAGGAAATCTGATTTAAAAATAGTTGAAGCTAAATTCAAAAAGTATAGTATCTCCGAAGTGTCCTTTTTTGATGCCGTGAAAATGAGTGTGATTTTTTTTTGCATTAAAAGATTTGTAATTTTAACCTGATTATTTTATAAACCGCAGACGACGCAAAGAACATAGAGATATGAAGAATAAAAAAGAATTATTATTGATATTAAGAGAAGGTGAAGGATACTTCACAGAATTTAAAGAAAGACTTTGCGGAGTTGATCAGGATTTTGTTGCTTTTGCAAATTCTTCCGGAGTAAAGTATTAATTGGGGGATCCGCTGAAGGTGGATATTGGAAAGCAAAGAATACTATTTCAAAAAAAAGATGAATAATTATGAATAACAAAATATACACACTTAGCGCTAGTTTAGCTCATCCTCGTGAAGTTTTTACTTCTGCAATAAAAAATTCTGCATCCTCAGTGATTATTGCTCATAATCATCCGTCCGGAGATGCTAAACCTTCTGAAGATGATTTGGAAATTACAGAAAGATTAGTGAAAGCAGGAAATATTTTGGGAATTGATGTTACAGATCATGTTATCGTAGCAGAGGGAAATCATTTTAGTTTTAAGAATGAAGGATTAATATAACAGTGAAAGAATTACTGCGAAAACAGGAAAGTAAAACATTAGAATTCAAAAGAGAATTTAATAATTCCAATAAAGAAAAAATTCTTCAGACTATTATAGCTTTTGCTAATGGAAGCGGCGGGAATTTGATCTTTGGTATAGATGATGATAGAAAGATCATTGGAGTAGCAAATCCTTTTGAATTGGAAGAAAAATTATCAAATATCACCTTTGACAGCATTAGCCCAACAATCCGCATCGATACGGTATTTATCACCGAGCAGAATAAAACATTGGTAATAATAAAAATCCCATTAGGCGCTTAAAAGTCAAATTTTTACTTTTTTGTAAAGAAAATTTGGAGTTCTCGACGGTAAAAAGCATAATGAATATCGAATATCGAACAAGGAATAACGAATTTTGAAGAGAATTT
>JAUSPJ010000311.1 GCA_030655795.1 Fidelibacterota bacterium
CGGATTATCTCCGATAGGGAGACCTCTCCTTTTTTAGTCTCAGATAGTTTAACTCTTACTTTGAAAAAACGGGAATTTTGGTTGTTTTTAAACCCTAATTTTAATTGTCGTTAGCCCCTAATTCTAATTGTCGCTATACACGGATATTATGGCGCAGCAACATTCTTATGCAAGAATGAGGGTAATGATAGTTTTTCAATAGATACTGAGCAGGAGCTTATAAATGTGGCTGATCCAATAATGGATTGGGGCGATTATGACAATGACGGAGATTTGGATTTGGTTTTTGGAGGTGTTGATAATTCGCAGAATTTCTGTATAAAAATATACAGAAACGATGGCGGCCATCTGGTAGAGCAGGATACGGAAAAAGATATCATACGAACTTGTCCGAAGGATGCAAAATGGGTTGATTTGAACAATGATGGAAGATTGGATCTGATAATTGGCGGTGTGTGGGCCAATGAATATTTACCGCAAAGTACTCTCTGTATATATGAAAATAAGGTTGAAGCTGGACAAATTAAATTTGTGCCGAAGTTTTATAAAACTTTCAGAGTGTTAAATATGCAATGCGCAGATTTGAACAATGACGGCTATATAGATTTGATAGTGACGGGTTACGATACTGCAATTGAACGGAGTTGTGTTAAAATATATTTCAATGAAGGAAATTTTAAGTTTTGTGAAGCTAATTTGGCTATAGGGGGGAGTACTACAGGCGGTGATTTTAAGAGCGTTGCCGTTACTGATTATAATGCAGATGGTTATATTGATATAGCTTTTAATAATGCTTCTGCAGTTATGTTTTATAAAAATAACGGCATGGGCGAATTTACGATTGATAATGAACAGAATTCAAGAATCATCATTCAGGAGGGTCTTGGCGATTACCATTTTATTACGTGGGGCGATTATGACAACAATAGATGGCCGGATCTTATTTCATACTATCGATATGGAACTTACATTTATAGAAACATAAATGGGGAATTAAATCATGATAACAAATATCTATTGCCGACTAATTACGATGATTTGTGCAGAATTGCGTGGGGAGATTTTGAAAGTAGCGATAATGAAAACGGAGGTGATTTAGGTTTACTGTGTGCAGGAGCCGCGGATATTTCCGGGCATAATAATTTTACATATTTATTTAAAAATTATGAATCTGAAACAGGGAATAAAAATTACAGACCAAGTATCCCGCGGTATATTGACTGTGAAACGAATAAATATAGTGGGTACGGGAACTTAATTATAAAATGGAAGGAAAGCTTAGACCCCGCAGAATATTCATCCGTTGAGGAAGATCTCAAATGCTACCACAATTTGGGATATAATGTAAAAGTGGGGACAAGTGTCCTTGGAACCGGCGAGGTATTGGGTAACATTGTCAGCGATAATGCGGGGAAATCATATATGGGAAATGCGTATAGGACAATCGTGGTTGACAATGACGGAACTCTGGTTGATTTCATGGGTTTCAAATTAGAAAATATTCTCCCGGACAAGACATATTACTGGCAAATTCAAGCAATTGATCAGGGGTTTAAAAGAAGTATTTGGACGGAGGTTGAAAGCGCATATGTTGGTGTAGCGCCTGCTAAAATCACGGATATGGTTGCTAAAGCAGGGCCTGAAAATGATAAAATTACTTTGTCATGGACCTCGCCGGGGAACAATGGGAGCGAAGATAACATAATTAATGGTGAGTATTGTGTAAAATATTCCACTTATCTCAGCAGAATTTCAGAAAATGAATATGGTATTGCAAGTACATATGTGGAATGGTCTATGGATACGACTCCGGGGCAGGCTGAAACAAAAACAATAGAAAGGTTAGTAATGGCTGAGGTGCCGCATTATTTTCAAATTAAAACAGATGATGGTAATGAGAACTGGTCTCAATGGTCTGATGTTATATCAGATTATAAACAGTACAACTCGTCTGATGGCGTTGTGTTTATACAATATGTTGACGCGAATCTTGAAGGGCAAACAACAAATGTTTATATAAATAAAGTTGATACAGGAACAACTCGTGCCATAATAGCGTTATCTACTGCCCAGCAGGTAGGGTTATATGCCATGAGTAATCTTTATGATATACATCCGGATAGCGTTGTTTTTTCACCGGGCGCTTTAATTACATTTAAGTACGATTTGCCTTTGCCGGAAGATGTGTTTGAAGATGAATTGGACGTATATAGATTTGATGAAAAAGGTGAGTGGAATAAAATAGTTAAAACGGAACAAAATTTTATTGACCATTGGATTAAAGTAAGACTTTATTCGACATCTATTTACGCGATAATGGCAATGAGGCCGCCGTTTAAAATAACAATGGCGGGGGCAGATCCGGCAACATTCAACACTTATTACGGCGAGAAGTCGGATATATTTTTCCAAACATCAGAGGAAGGAAAAATCACGATAAACATTGACGGACATCCGATTGTAAGTGATTTCGTTTCAAAGAAGGGGCTGAACTGTTTTGAGTGGGATGGCGCAGATTTTGAAAATGGAACATATCAGGGCCTTATCAGCGGAATAAGTTTGTCAAATCCGAATCAATCGGACGAGAGAGAGTTTAAAATAAAAATAGATACGGCAACCCCGTATACTCAGATATTTTATGATTCGTGTTGGGATGCGGGGCAATATTTTACTGATACAAACGAGATTGGGTCAGGAATTGTTTACAGGATTTCGGGATTATTCGGGGCGTATGAGGACAATATTCTGAAAGAAAGGAAATTGATTTTAAAAGGACAGAGACAAGCTCTGCCCCTACATAATTCGGGTTGGGATAATTGCGATGCAAACAAGACAGCAACATGGGTGAGGTCGCTGTTGCCAGAAGCGCCGACTCCGGGGATTTTTAAGTTTGAGATACAGGCAAGCAGAAAAGAGTTCCCATATTCGCCTGGGAATTCAAAGAGCGTTGTAAGAGTAATTGACTGGCTTGATAAACCGTCGGAGTGGTTTAACATTAAGAGAGAGAAAATCCTAATGGAAAATATACCCGACGAAGCTGTTAAATCCTTATTGTCTGCCGAATCTGCGATGTATCGTGAGAGTGATTTGTATAAATACACGCCGGAGGATATGACATTTACGGCAGGGCATCCATATTGTATTGAATTGCCGTTAGGGGCAGAGCAAGCTCTGCCCCTACTGAAGATTTATCGTTTTGACGATATTCAGCAGATGTGGGTCAAACTTGAGAATCAGTTCGAAGACACGGAAAATAACCGGATTGTCGCGGAAGTTAATAAATTAGGAACATTCGCAATCTTGAGCGTTGAGGACAATGAAGCTCCTGAAATAAATAATCTAACAGCCGCGCCGAATCCGTTTTCGCCCAACAGGGACGGGACGGATGAAACAACGGCGATCATGTTTAATTTATTTGATAACGAATCGGAGTATATTCCATGGACGGCGGTTGAGATTTTCAATCAGAGCGGCGGACCTATCAGGACTATTTTCAAAGATTACAGGCGGGGAACAGGGCAGAATGAAATTATCTGGGACGGGATTGACGATAATGGCAAGATTGTTCCGGTCGGGGATTATAAAGTTAGAGTTACGGCGACCGATTTGGCGGGGAACTCTTCGGAAAGAGATGCCACGGTCAAAGTCCGGTATGATTACATTGTTGACGATACCCCGCCGACAACGCCTGTTGTTGACGACGACGGGGATTATACAAATTCCACGAGAGAGCTTTATTGTCAGTGGCAATCGGCTGACCCGTATCCCGAAAGCGGAATAACCGATAACCGCTATCAGCTTTACTCAATAACGCCGCAAGGTTTGAGAGAATGGATTGATACGGGCAATCATTATCCCGAAGTCAGGTCAGAGGCGCAGGCGGTGATACTGAATGATTTTATGTATATCATCGGCGGGGAAAGGTATGAGGGTGACGAAATATTCAGAGTCGATTACAATAAAATAAAGAGCGACGGCTCAATTGATCCTCAAAGCTGGATTCAGGCCGCTGATTTGCCGGAGGCCATGAGCAGATTTTCGGCGGTCACATACGGGGGGCGGATTTATCTAATAAGCGGCTTTCATACATCTTCTGTTTATTATACGGAACCTGACCCGGTAACAGGAGCTATCACCGGCTGGA
>JAUSPJ010000313.1 GCA_030655795.1 Fidelibacterota bacterium
TTTCAACGGGTTTTTCATCCAAATATCATTACGTGACAGCCATCCTACAATTAATTTCTATCTGATTCTATTTAAAAACTATATCCGATATTTGAAGTTCTGTTCTATTTTTACCTAATTTTTATTTTGCTTTTACTGAATTTTCAATTATTTTATTACATAAAATAAACGTAAAACTTGATCCGAAGGGAGGGACAATGGCAGAATTCCAATATTACAAGGATAAGGGCGATCGCTGGAGATGGCGTTTGCGAAACGACGACGGGAAAATTATTGCCGTGTCGGGAGAGGGGTTTGCAGATAAGGAAGAATGTCTTGAAGACCTGCAAACTGCTAAGGAGATTTCGGAAATATCCGAAGTTCGTATCTATGAAACCGAAGAAGATTTTATTATTCACAGAGAGTCACCCGAGCCGGAATTAGAAGAACCTGAATCCGAAAAACCGGTATTCGAAGAAGAATATTCCGAACAAGATGACGACATTCCGGATCAGCCGGATGATATTCCTCCATTGATTCGGGAATCGTCATTTACAGCAATTCCGGACAAGTGGAAACACCCCAACTGGGCGCTGATTATATCAATTGTCTCGGTTGCGGTAATCATTATCCTGATAATCCTGTTTTCTTTGAGAGATAAAACCGAGCCTCGACCGGAAACATTGGAAATCATTTCAGAGATTCAGGAACAAGCGCCACAGGAACCTACTTCTCCTCCACCGCCTGAATCTGTTATCAAAGAAGGAGCTGAAACCGAACCGGCAATCACCAAACTGGAATCCAAAGTCAAATCCCCGGAACTGAGCAAAGTACAGGAGCCGGTTCCCATGGACATTTTCCATACTGTAGTCAAAGGTGACCGTCTCTGGTCTCTGGCCGATGAGTACTATTCCGATGCTTTTCTCTGGCCTAATATTTATAATGCCAATACCAGGAAGATTAAGAACCCGGATATGTTAAAGCTGGGCATTGAACTTCTTATACCCGCTTTACAAGGTACCCATTTAAAACTAAGCGATACCGACCGGCGCAGGGTTGCTGATGGATATCTCCATGCATACCTGATTTATAAAAAACTGGGCAAAGCAGATGCAAAGTATTACTTATGGGTGGCTCAGTTATACGATCAGTCGATTCTGGCCGAATACCAGGGAGAAATTGATCTGGAAGATATGCAGATAATTAAACGCTATAAAAAACGTTAGGAGTAACGTTATGTCTATTCTGCAATTATATATTGATAAAGCCGGTCAATGGCGCTGGCGGTTAAAGACCAACGACCAGGAAATTGTCGGTGTATCCGGTATGGGTTTCGACAGCAAAGAAGAATGTATTCTATATGTTGAAGAAGTCCTCAAATATGCAAAAATTGCCGACGTAGAAGAGTCAGACGAATAACAACTACTATTAAATCTGAGTGAAATAGGGGTTTTCGAGAGAAGATCCCTATTTTTTTAATTCCCGGTACATCTCCAATACACCCGGAAAGGGTGAAAGCGCCCGTTCAAATATCCCCAGGGAATACGCAATCGTCAACCCATAATTCGTGATCGGAACCCCGGCGCGTCTGGCATACATAATCCGTGAAAGCATTTCCCGCCTGTTAAACATGCAGGAACCGCAGTGGATAATCAGTTTGTATTTTTTCAGGTCCTCAGGAAAATCATGGCCATGGGAGTGGCTGAAATTGATCTTACCGCCCACAAACTGGGTCAGCCAGCGGGGGATTTTTACGGTCCCGATATCATCGGTAATCGGATGATGTGAACAGGATTCGGCGATCAGAACACTATCACCAGGTTTCAGTTTATCAATAACCATAGCGCCGCGCACAAACTCACTCAGATTCCCCTTTACTCGCGCAAATAGAATTGAAAAAGAGGTCATCAGAATATCGTTTGGCGTATCGGCGGCTACTTTAAGAAATGCCTGGGAATCGGTAACAACGATGGCGGGTTTGGAATTCAGTCTCTGAAACGCATCCCGCAGCTCACTCTCCTTCACCACCATACAGTATGCATCACTGTCAAGTATATCACGGATTGTCTGAACCTGCGGTAAAATCAGACGCCCTTTGGGCGCTTCTTTATCGATCGGCACAACTAATATTGCCATATCACCTGTCTGAATCAAGTCGCTGATGATTGCCGGTGAATTAATAATATCCTGAGGTGTTTGCCGGATGATCGCTTCATGCAGGTCGAATATACCGCTTGCTTCTGTCGCAATTGTTTGAACAACAGCATGTTTTTTATTATTGAGTTTTTGAATCAGTTCATCGCTCGGGGATTCCAGATCAACTTTATTGAATACAATAATGATTGGCACACTACGCTCTTTGAATTCTTTCAGTAAATCCTCTTCAAACGTACTCCAACCGTCACCTGTGCTGACAATTATCGCCAAATCGGTCCGATCGAAGATTTTCTTCGTGCGTGTCGTTCGTAATTCACCAAGAATGCCTACATCATCAATACCGGCCGTATCAATAAAAACCACAGGACCGATTGGCAGCAGTTCCATTGGTTTTTCGACAGGATCGGTTGTTGTGCCCGCTATATCCGACACGATCGACACAGTTTGCCGTGTCAGAGCGTTTAAAAGGGAAGATTTTCCGACGTTCCGGCGGCCGAAGATTCCAATATGCAGGCGTAACCCTTTTGGTGTTTTTATCATTATTTACCGCTTTCTGTTTTTAAACCCACATGTTCCGGTGAAATCAGATCATTAAATTCCGAGTTTGAGAATACTTTCTGTTCAGGTTCACGAATCAGATTAATCGCGGCCAGTTTGACTGCACCAAAGGCATGAATCAGTGCTTTATTCATCGGTCGATTTGACTGTGGAAAATTCTCTGCAGCCCGCTTGCTGTGAATCCCCCAAAGCGCGTCGGCAGAGATATCCAGACTGCCTAATGTATCGTTTTCTATTCGAAATGATTCCATGTTATTTCCCGGTATATCAGTCAGTTAGGATCCCTCTGATCATGTTGAATATTAATTGACTGTCGCTGTCTTGAACAAGTTCATGATCCAATATAATGCCCCACTTATTGGTCAACGGAAACCGTATTGAACCATAGACCGTATCAGCGCTCCCGGCAACATACGACCAACGCTTGCCTTTGATTTCACAAAAGTAGATTTCGGAATCAAAGTAAGTAGACAATTCATTTGTAATCATCATCAATTTTTCTCTAAAAGACAGTTCGTCATTTTCAGAAACAAGCTGAACACGATCCACAAATCGATTACTATCACACATCTAAAATCTCAAATCTCAAATCTAAATTCTAACATCTCAAATCTAAATATACACATCCCGCTTACCCTTCATCGTATCCTGGTACATTTTTTCGAATGTTTCCAGCAAACTGCCCTTACTGAAAAAGGGAATATCCCGAATTTGCAGTAGTTCCTGCTTAATCAGTTTCTCACCGATCGCTTTAGTTTCCGGGGATGCATAGTCATCAAGGTATTCACGAAAAGTCAGCACAGCATTCAGTTTACAGAATTTTCCTTCGGTACAGCTTTTCAAAAGTCCCATGATCTTATCGCCGGTCCGCCCGCAACGATAACCGGCCGTGCAGAACGAGGTGATCATTCCCATTTCCGCCAGTTCACGCACAACATCATCCAGACGACGGGTATCGCCGAGAATAAACTGCTGCTTGTCAATTTCCTGATTACGAAGTTCTATATTGCTCAATTCTTTCAGGGCTTCCGTATACCCGCCAATCCCGATCCTTGTGGACGCATCGGTTTGTGTACAGCCGACCTGGATAATTTCCCGACGCAGTTCGACCCTCTCGCGGGCGGTAATAATCAAACCTGTATAAGGCGCTGAAAGTCGCAGCACCGTCACCAGTTTCTTAAAATCATCATCATTCACAAAATATCGTGAGTTAGTGCTCAGATACGAGCCGGACGCCGGTGTCATCCGTGGAAAAGAGATTGTGTGCGGTCCGATCCCAAACCGCCGTTCCAGATCGATAGCATGATGCAGAAGACCCATCACCTCAAACCGCCAGTCGTAGAGCCCAAACAGAGCCCCGATTGCCAGATCATCAATACCGGCCTCCATTGCTCGGTGCAGCGCGTACAAACGCCAACGGTAATTACCTTTAAGGGTTTTTTCAGGATGAACAGTAGCGTAAGTCGCTTTGTGATAGGTTTCCTGGAATACCTGGTAGGTGCCAATGCCGACATTCCAGAGTTTTTTCAGATCAGCCACCGACATCGGCGCTGCATTAATATTTGCCCGGCGGATTTCACCCATGCCGGTCCGGGCTTTCTTTTTCACCCCGTAAATTGTTTCAATTGTCCGGGCGATGTAATCCGCATCTGAACGCGGGTGCTCGCCAAAAACCACAATCATGCGCTTATGCCCTTCGGAGATGACCGCCTCCGTCTCCTGCCGAACCTCATCCATGGTCAAAATACGACGTTTTTCGTCCCTATTCTCATATCGGAAACCGCAATAAGCACAATTATTCACGCACAGATTGCTGCAGTACAGGGGTGCAAAAAAGACAATCCGGTTATCATAGACTTTGCGCTTCACTTCCAGCCCGGCAGCGTACATCTCCTCCCAGAGCTCGGGATCTTTGACATGTAACAGCGCCGCCGTCTCCTCCGGTTCCAGCCGCTCAATGCACAGGGATTTTTGGATAATGTCCCGCACCTGTTGCTTTTCCGGTTTCTGATTATTTGCTAAGGTGTCATTAATGACCTGCTCATCGATAAAATCCTTCCCGTTGACCAGATATTCATCGATTTCATCCGGCTTAATTACCTGCTTCACCCAATCTTTTACTGCTAATTCCGACATCTTATCCTAATCACTTCATTATTTTAAATTTTAAATTTTAAATTTCTAATTTTTAATTGGAACATTTCCCCTTCAACGGTGAATCCCCTCTCGCCCAGGATATATTGTATCCGGCTTTTTCAATCATTGCCAAAGCCGCCTGCAAACCGTCTTCATCGATATCCTGCTGGACATTTTTTCCGGGATAAATATTATACAGCTCTTTCACCCGTTTCGGGGTAAATGACGGCATAATGACATTAGCGCCAACCTGTAATCCCCGCATTCTCCCGCCCGGCCGGGCGCTTTCCATGGCGCTGGTAGAAGGAATATTAGCAGTGGGATTCAGAATCCGCATCAGTGCATAGGCGCGGAGGACAATATCGACATTACCGTTAGTTTCTTCGGCGAAGGGTGTTTGATTGTGCGCCACAAAAGGCCCCATCCCGATCATGTGCAAATGCATGGCCGTCAGATCACGTATCGCAATTACGACATCATCGACCGTATCCCCCGGCAACCCGATCATAATGCCCGAACCCACTTCGTAATCCAGTTCCCGGAGTGTTTCCAGGCAGTTCAGGCGGTCCTTCCGGACTGTTCCGGGACGTGCATCTGAGTAACTCTTCTCATTAAAACTCTCCAGCCGGATCAGGTAGCGATCGGCGCCGGCTTCCCGCCACAACTGATAGGTTTCTTTCTTTCGTTCCCCCAGCGACAATGTGATTGCGATGTCGTATTGCGATTTGATCGCTGTAATAATTTCGGCAATATCCGAATCGGAATACCAGGGATCTTCGCCGGTCTGGAGTACGATTGTCGAAATGCCCGAATCGCCAATTTCCCCGGCGCATTCCAGAATTTCATCCGTAGTCAGCCGGTAACGACGAACACTCCGGTTACCGCGCCGCAATCCGCAATACAGGCAGTCCTGTTTGCAGTAGTTGGAGAACTCGATAATCCCCCGCAGATAGACGTCGGTTCCGAATACCTCCCGCCGGACCCGGTCCGCTGCGGCGAACAGTTCCGTGTCGTTTTTTCCATGCAGGTAATCCCGAATTTCAGTATTGGTCAAGGTCATGGAATTCATACTTTCAGGGTCATGGATTTCACTTTTACCGTCGGTATCTGTCCCAGTTTGCCGGTCAGGGCGCCGAGTTCATCGGTGGTCATTTCCAGAATCAGGAAAATAATCGCCACATTGTGATTATCCATGGGATAACCGACCCGCAGAAGAATACTTTTCGCCCGGCAGTTGCCGGGCAATTCCCCGACCTGTTGATAGGACGAATCCCGGTCGAAGACCGTGATCGTCGTGGTGTGAACCTTTTTTTCCCATAAAAAACCCATCCGTTGTTTAAAGGGATGGGATACATACGCAGAATTTATCCTCGTTTTTCCGCACCCCTCGATGTTAGATTACTCCTTCATCTCAGGCAAAAACCGGAGGAATTTAAGGGTATTACTGGATACAAAAAAGGGCTTTTATAACATAATTTCAGAGTAAACATTTAACGGAAATATTCAATTATCTATCAACTCAATAAAGTTTGCTGTATTTAACAGAGATCGTTTAACTTGACAATAGGATAATGAATGACTAAAATAGACACAAACGAATAGAAATCCACAAAATGGGTTAAAAAGTTTGTCTATAGAGAAACTTTTTTTGAGCATAAATGAGCAGGATAACCCTGTTATATGTTAATAAATTAATAACGCGCAGATTTTTCATAAAATTGATACTGTTGAGAAA
>JAUSPJ010000324.1 GCA_030655795.1 Fidelibacterota bacterium
GATAATCCAGAGTCCATCGAATGGCCTCGGTAAAATCTTTCATTTCCGCGAGTAATCCGTCATCATCTTTTTCATGGGACCGCCAGTCAATCTGAGAACCTTCCACGACCAGTACAAAACCGTTACTGTTTTTTTCAAGAATACCAACAGCTTTTTCGGTCATCATTTTGAGCGAAAGACTCCGATGATTGGCCTGGCGTAAGGCTTCTGCGGCAAACAGCCCTAATATTTTATCTGTTTCGGCTGGATTCAATACTGCCAGCTGATTCTGTTGAGAAATAAACGTATAACCTTTTTCTTCCATTAATGGAATTAAATTGGTGTCTGCCATAGTATTGAATTCAAAAAAACGCAGTCCGCCACCCAGTAATACATCGGTATCAGAGGCAAATATCTGATGTGCAATTTCATATTCACGGCCCCAGTTATCCGAATGGACCATAAATGCCGCAGAAACAGCATAGGTTAGACTGGTTGTAGTAATTACGCCGGTCGATTTTTTGGCTTGCCTGGCAATTTCAAGTATTGTTGGAACCGGAGTACCGCTTTGGTCGATGCTCAGTGTTCCGGGATTGACCTCCACTCCGGTCGCTAAGGCAGTCGCAGCGGCGGCTGCGTCGGTAATCCACCGCTCTCCACCGGCACGAGTATCAATCAACGCACAAACCGGCAAATCTGAAAACGGGGAATCACTATTAAGGTAATGGTCTGCCGAAACATGTCCGATTCCCATGCCGCTGCCTATAAAGAGGATAATTGATTCCGGTTTTTTCCCAGAGCAGGCAGTCAGAAAAAGAGCCGCAACAACTGTATAGCAGGCTACCGGAAAGTTTATTTGATGATGAATTTTACGAATCGCCTTTTTCCCACCTTTGTGATGAATTCACCGGATGTTAAACTATAATTAATATCGGATATTTTTTCTTCATTAATTTTAACAGCGCCCTGTTTAATCAGCCGGCGTCCTTCGCCATTTGAACTGACAAGCCCGTTATCCGATAACAATTTTACCAGCAGCAAATCAGATCCCGCCTCAAGCACAATTTCTTCCATCTCATCTGGCAGTTCTTTTTTGCTGAAAACCTGCTCAAAGGCTTCCTGGGCCATTGTCGCATCGTTTTCGCTATGGTAGATCGTCACGATGGTGCGGGCAAGTTCTTTTTTAATACTCATTGGATTGATCTTTGAATCTTCCAGACGTTTGCGAACATCTTCCAGCTGATCCAGATGGTAATCGGTCACTAATGTGAAATACTTGTGGATCAAATTATCAGGGATCGACATAATTTTTCCGAACATATCCGCCGGGGCTTCATCAATGCCGACATAATTCCCCAGACTCTTGCTCATGCGCTGAGTTCCATCGATTCCCTCCAGAACCGGAAGAGTCAAGACCACCTGAGGCTCCTGGTTGTATTCCCGCTGAACATGACGGGCTGCCAGCAGATTAAATTTCTGTTCCGTAGCTCCCAATTCCACATCACTCTTAATTGCCACGGAATCGTAACCCTGCATCAACGGATAAAAGAATTCATGCAGACTGATCGGGCTTCCCTCTTTATATCGTTTTGTGAAATCGTCACGCTCCAGGATTCGGGCAACCGTAAACTTGGCTGCCAGGCCCATAATTTCATCGAATTGCATTTTGGCAAACCATTCACCATTATAGTGAATCTCGGTTTTACTACGATCCAGAATTTTAAAAAATTGTTCTTCGTAGGTTTTGGCGTTCTCCATCACATTATCATAGGTCAAGCGCGGACGGGTTTCACTCTTACCACTGGGATCGCCGACCATTCCTGTATAATCACCAATAATCAGGACAATCGTATGACCCAACTCCTGAAATTCACAAAGTTTGCGAATACCAACCGTGTGCCCCAAATGAATATCCGGTGCGGTCGGATCGAATCCCTGTTTTACCCGAATCGGTTCTCCGGATTTCTGCGCCCGTTCCAGTTTGCTGACCAATTCCTCTTCGGAAATTAGTTCTTCGGTTCCTTTTTTAATGACGTCAATCTGTTCGTTAATCGGAGGAAACATCATTAGTACTGACCCTTTCTTGTCCGTTCAAGCTCTCTTTTTATATCTTTTTCAGCGATCGCTGCGCGTTTATCATACTGGCGTTTACCTTTGGCAATCCCGATTTCGACTTTTACTTTCCCTCGATCATTAAAATACAGCTGCAACGGAATCAGAGTCACGTCTTTCGTATCGATACTTTTTTTTAGACGAATTATCTCTCTCTTGTGCAGCAGCAGTCGCCGGTCCCGTTCCGGATCGTGATTATCATATCCGCTACTATATTTATATTGCGAAATATGGGCTTTTAACAAAAATGCCTCACCGTTCCGAATTCGCGCATAGCTGTCCTTCAGATGGGCATGTCCGGCGCGGAGCGATTTCACCTCAGTACCGGTTAACTCAATACCGGACTCAAACTTCTCAATGATGTGATAATCATGGTAGGCTTGTTTATTCGTTGTTATTACTGTATTTCCCTGTGAATCCATGCCGGGGAAGTTAAACTCTTTTGTAAGATTTTTCAATAGTAAATCTTGGAGAAATTGCGAAAGCGTTATATATTTAGCGGTTATTTGAAGCCCGGGTGGTGGAATTGGTAGACACGCTAGGTTCAGGGTCTAGTCTCCTAAGGAGGTGCGAGTTCAACTCTCGCCTCGGGCACATACCGTAAACACAGCACTAAATTTTTTTCCGATGTAATTCGAAAAGGATTATTGTTTCGATGCGGGATTTATTTTTATCGAGAGAAGTTTTTTCCGGTTCTCCAGAGGTTCAAGTATCTTCACTGATTCGATCGGATTAAATGTCACTCCAAGACCGGCCAACTGGCTCTCAACTACCTGCAGATTGATTTTTCCGGTATCATACCGAAAGGTGCACAAATTTGACCTTTCATCGATGAATACGGTCTGAATCCCTTCGATCATACGAACCATTTCGGTTACTTTTTGTGCAATTACTTTGTTATCAATGCCATCGATCTGAAGTGTGATCATTTCCGACGTATTGGGTGAGTATTTCCCATTAACAAGAATCGCCGCTGCAAACAGGATCAGCAGGATTAGTCCGAATATATTTATACTCTTATTCTGTTTCGCCCGCAATTTAAACCCCC
>JAUSPJ010000326.1 GCA_030655795.1 Fidelibacterota bacterium
CCGTATACATTATTGGTCGTTATGTTTTTTCTCTTTTTCTCGAGGATGTATATGCCTGAAAAGATGTTGGAAATTTAAGGAAGTTTAAAAACACATGAGTGGAAAAATTTATAACGAAGAAAAAGAAGAGCCCCCTGACTCGCCAGGGGAATCGATTGATCAATCCGAACTATCTTTCCCCGCCCCCCCCAATGTAAAACATAAACCCGTAAAATCTCTTTCAAAATCCTTTTACTCCGACCTGCAGGTATCGCAGGCCGGGGATATAATTACAACAGGTGAGTGGAAAGTTGGAAGACCGCGTTCTGAGGAAATCAGTAAGGCAAATCTCACGGTAAGTTTTAAATCCCGGAAATTCCGTCAACAGTTTTTTCCTGAAGCATCTGATATTCAGTGGAACGACTGGCGCTGGCAAATCCGGAACAGGATCAAAGACCTTGCCGGTTTGGAGCGTATTGTTCATCTCTCGTCAGACGAACGCGATGCCATCCTTCACCATAGCGGGGCTTTGCCGGTAGCTATTACTCCCTATTATGCCAGCCTTGTTGATCCCAATGATCCACAGCAACCAATCCGTCGCTCCGTAATAATGGTCGGCGCTGAATATCAGGTGTCATCTGAAGAATCGATTGATCCGCTGGCTGAAGATGAAGATTCACCGGTACCGGGGCTTGTTCACCGCTATCCTGATCGGGTCCTCTTTCTTACGACCGGATTCTGTGCTGTTTATTGTCGATACTGTACCCGTTCACGCCTCGTCGGAAATCTAGGCGCCGAACACCGTTTTAACACCCAGAACTGGGAAAAATCGATAGCATATCTCGAAGCCCACAAAGAGGTGCGGGATGTAATTCTTTCCGGAGGCGATCCCCTGACTCTGGGTAACAATAAACTGGAATGGCTGCTAAAACGCCTGCGCCGGATACCGCACCTGGAAGTCATTCGGTTGGGTACAAAAGTGCCGGTCGTACTGCCACAGCGAATTACAAATTCTTTCGTCAATATGTTAAAGCAATTTCATCCGCTTTGGATGAGTATTCATTTTACACATCCCGATGAATTGACACCGGAAACGATCCAGGCCTGTAACCGCCTGGCTGACGCCGGTTTACCGTTAGGGAGCCAAACTGTTCTGCTGAAAGGTATAAACGATAACGTGGGGACAATGAAGCGTCTGACTCAGGGATTAATGAAAACTCGTGTCAAACCCTATTATCTCTATCAATGTGATCCGGTCAAAGGTTCATCCCACTTCAGAACTTCCGTTGATAAAGGACTGGAAATCATTGCCGGTCTGCGGGGTTTCACATCAGGTTATGCGGTGCCCTCGTTTGTGATTGATTCTCCCGGCGGTGGCGGTAAAATCCCGCTCTTACCGGAATACGTTGTCGGTCGCGATGGAGATGATTTGCTGCTGAGGAATTACGAAGGCAAGATTTTCAGATATCCCGATTCCGGGGGTACAATCGGCAAAAACATTCAGAACCACTCCGAATAATAACACAGGATTCACATGAATATCGGGATTACCTATGATCTGCGGGAGGATTATCTTGAGCTCGGATACAGCGAAGAAGATACCGCTGAATTCGATCGGATTGACACGATTGAAGCCATTGAAACCACTCTCAGACAATTAAATCATCAGACCGAACGTATCGGTAATATCCGGAATCTCACCAGGCGTCTGTGCAACGACGAGCGCTGGGACCTGGTTTTTAACATAGCGGAAGGTTTGCATGGCATTGCGCGTGAGGCCCAGGTACCTGCTCTGCTGGATGCTTATAATATCCCTTATACTTTTTCTGATCCTTTGGTGCTGGCACTGACACTCCATAAAGGAACGACAAAGCGGGTCCTGCGCGACCTTGGTATCCCAACTCCTGCCTTTGTGGAAGTTCACTGTGAATCCGATATAAGAAAGATTGATTTGCCCTTTCCACTGTTTGCGAAACCCATCGCTGAGGGGACCGGCAAAGGAATTTCGGAACACTCGATCATTCACACCCGAACGGAATTGCAAGAAACTTGTCATCGCCTGCTTTCGGAATTCCGACAACCCGTTCTGGTTGAATCCTACTTACCGGGCAGAGAATTTACAGTTGGCATCGTTGGTACCGGGTCAAAAGCCAGATCGGTGGGGGTCGTTGAGGTAACCCTGAACAGTAATGCCGAGCAGGGCGCCTATTCCTTTGAAAATAAGGAAAACTATGAGACATTAGTCAATTACCTGCGCGTAAACGGTGAGACTGCTCAGCAGGCGGAGGAAATTGCTTTAGCCGCCTGGCGCGGATTCGGCTGCCGGGATGCCGGACGAATTGACCTCCGTGCAGATGCCGGCGGAGTCCCGAACCTGATGGAGATTAATCCTTTAGCAGGCATTCACCCCGTCCGCTCAGATTTGCCGATTATCTGTACCCAGTACGGGATCAGTTACCAGCAGCTGTTTCAGATGATTCTGGACAGCGCTTCCGAACGGCTGAATTTAAATTGATGCCGTCATGAGAGTCAGTATACTCTATAATGATGTCAGTACCGCGTCCAGTCAGGATGATCTGGATGTTTTGGCTCAGGTCAGTTTTGTGTCTGAGGCTCTCCGGAATCTCGGACACACGACAAGCTCAATACCCGTTACTTTAAACCTGCAGACAGCAGCCGATTCAATAAAACGAACCAATCCGGATCTAGTTTTCAACCTTGTTGAGTCAATCAGCGGCGTCGAGAAATTCATCCACTTTGCCCCCACATTACTGGAACATCTGAAAATCCCCTACACCGGCGGCAGCGCCCATACCCTGTATCTCACTACCAATAAACTGTTCGCCAAAGAATTAATGCACTCCGCGCATCTGCCAACTCCTCCTTGGCTGACAAAAGATAGTATCGCTTCCGGTCAAATTAATGTAAAACCACCCTGCATTATCAAGCCTGTTTGCGATGATGCCTCCATCGGAATAGACGAAAATTCCATTGTAAATAATATTCAAGAACTGGAAGAAACCCTGAAAAACCGTTCAGCACGATTCGGCGACTGTTTTGCGGAAGCCTATATTCCCGGTCGGGAATTTAATCTGTCAATCCTGGCAAATTCAGGCGCTCCGGAAGTACTACCCGCAGCGGAAATTCGCTTTGTGGATTTCCCCGAATCCAAACCCCGGATTGTCGGCTATCAAGCCAAATGGGACGAGAACTCATTTGAATATAAAAACACTGTCCGCAGCTTTGAATTTAACGCCAATGATCAGCCGTTATTAAAACGGTTATCCGAAATGACATTACGCTGCTGGAGTGTATTCAAATTGCGCGGCTATGCCCGGGTGGATTTTAGGGTTGATGCCCAAAACAATATCTGGATTCTGGAAATCAACGCCAATCCCTGCATATCACCGGACAGCGGCTTCGTTGCTGCGACCCGCCGGGCGGCTCTGACTTTCGAACAGGTCGTAGCTCGTATTCTTGCAGACCCAAACAACATTCAGCCCCTTTAAAAAGGAAAAAACCTTGTTTCGAATCCGACGCATTTACGATGATAGTCTGCCGATCAATCGCCAGGCGATATCCCGGGTACAGGAAATTCTGAAAGTGCGATTCAGCGGACTTAATAAACGGGATATTGATCAGCTTCCCGGGCATCTCAGGGATCCGCTAA
>JAUSPJ010000344.1 GCA_030655795.1 Fidelibacterota bacterium
CAGGCCGGCTTAATAAAATCTATCGTAGACGCTTTGTCGTTCAAAATCAGCCACGAATTGTCCGATAAAGAAACACCAATTAATATCGGCGATTTGCTGCGCTATGAACTTGCCGTTCTGAATGCCGATCCCTTTTACAAACACAAAATTCAAAAGCAGCTAAATCTTGAATGCTATACACCTCTATTAAAGGGTATTTATGCTGACTTTTCAACAGCGCTGATGACCATAGTTAATTATTCTCTGGATTCCCTGCTGTCTGTTGAAAAGAAAACGCTCAATATTTCAACACATGTCGATCATAAACACATTATTGTCACTATTAATGATTCCGGCCCCATGATGGAAAACAATGAATTGGATAAGGGGTTTTCTGCATCTGCAATATATCAGTCTCCCCGGCTGGGCCAACACATTATTAATCTGGGCCGGGCTTATGAATTATTGGCAAAATATGGTGGCAAAATAGCATTAATTAAAAATGAACCGGACGGAAAAGAATTTCTAATCAAAATCCCTTATTAAAACCGTGCAAAAAAAAACCAAAACAGCCTTCACCGACCCGCAATCCGCCAGAGAACATCTTCATCGGCTCGAGAACAGGTATAATGCCTTTTTAAACAGCAGTGAAGATGGAATCTGGTGCTTTGAATCTGCAATCCCGATTCCGATCAATTTGCCTGCAACTGATATTATCCGGAGCATTTTTGAAAACGGTATTTTAGTTGAGTGCAACCAGGCCTATGCACAGATGCACTCGTACAGTAAACCAGAGGACATAATTGGTGCTCCGCTTCTGAAATTCGTCCGGCAAAACGACCCCCAGCTCATCACAATATTTAAAAATTTCATTCAGAGCAGATACCGGCTGACGAATGTTGAATTTCACAGACACAGAGAAAATGAGTCGGAAAAAATATTTATCATCAGTCTGTTTGGTGTAATTGAAAATGACTGCCTTATTCAGGCATGGGGGGTTCAACGGGACATTACGGCTCAAACGCGGACTCAGGAAAAAATAAAAAGAAGCGAGCTCCGCTATCGTAACATCTTTGATTACGCATTCGATGCCATTTTCATCGAAACCTTTGACGGCTCGATTCAGGCGGTAAACAAACGGGCCAGCGAAATGCTGGGATATACCAGAGATGAATTCCTGAAAATGAACATCCGGCAGCTGATCCCGGAATCCTATCATGACAAACTAACGGATTTGAATTTACGAATTAAAAATGACGGCATTGCCATCGTCCGTTCAAAAAACCATCATAAGAACGGTCAGATGATCGACGTGGAAATTTGCGCTAAACTCTTAAGTGAAGATGAACAGGATTTCGTTCAGGTATTTGTCCGGGATATCAGTCAGCAGGTTCGATTCCGGGAACAGATCCAATCATTATCCGCCCAGATTGAACAATTCAGTCAAATATCCGCAGATATCATTACCATTACCGATCAAAGCGAACTGTTTCGGCGGATCAGTGATGCGATTGCAGAAATTTCCGATTTTAGTCGCGTACTTTTCTATACTTTTAAAGACACGCCTCCTTTCAGAGATATTCTTGGCCATGTCGGTATTTCCGGCGAAAATCTAAAACGGATTCAGCGCGCCGAAGCACCCCGGGAAAAATTTCTCGATCTTTTTGAAAAAGGTATCCGGCTGGGCAATCAGTCCTGTTATATTCCCCATGCCATGAAACATCTGGTCAATCAACATACCGTGGACTATGGAAAAAAAGACTATTCCAGAAAGAATGGTTGGCACAGAGAAGACAATTTACTCGTCGCAATGAAAAACAAATCCGGAGACATTATCGGGATGATTTCTCTGGATGATTCGAAAAGCGGGTTGAAACCAAGCAATGAAACCGTTAAACCTATAGAATTGTTTGCCAATCACATCTCCCAAATAATAAAACTCAAGCAACTGGAAGAGGAGCAGCGGGAAATCGAGGAACGGTTTCAGCAATCCGAAAAGCTGCGCGCTCTGGGAGAAATGGCCGGCGGGGTCGCTCACGATTTTAATAACGTCTTAAGCGCCATTTTAGGCCGGGCCCAGCTCTTGAAACGTGACATTACCGACCCGGAAATTATTCATGGCCTGGAAATAATCGAGAAGGCCGCTATCGATGGCGCAGACACGATCAGGCGAATTCAGGAATTTACCCGCTTACGGACCGATAAGAAATTCGCTGGCATCAGCATCAATGACACCATTCGGGATTCCATTAAATATACCCGCACGCGCTGGAAAGACGATGCCGAGGAACGGGGCATTAAAATCGAAATCGAAACACACTTTGGGGAGGAACCACTGGTAGAGGCAAACAGCTCTGAAATGCGTGAGGTGTTTACAAACCTTATTTTAAATGCAATCGAAGCGATGCCCGAAAGCGGTAAAATAAAAATTGAAACGCAGGCCTCGGCCGATATTGTTCAAATTGTACTAAGCGATACAGGGACAGGAATGAGTCCCGATATACTGAAGCGAATCTTTGATCCCTTTTTTACCACGAAGGGTGTTAAAGGTACCGGACTCGGACTGAGTGTTACCTATGGTATTGTTCACCGTCACAATGGCACAATAGAAATTGACAGCCAGCTTGGCCGCGGCACCACTGTGATAATCCGGTTTCCGAGATTCATTGAGGGAAAATCCGTAATACCTGAGCAGGTTACCAAAGACAAAACCCAACC
The DNA here is from genome assembly GCA_030655795.1 of Fidelibacterota bacterium. GTDB lineage: Bacteria > Fidelibacterota > UBA2242 > UBA2242 > UBA2242 > B118-G9. The sequence continues at coordinate 2,698 of JAUSPJ010000344.1, forward strand.
AGATGTACCGAATGCAAAAATTCTGATCGTTGATGACGAAGAATATCCACGTGAACTTTTAAAAGACATATTGGAAATGTATGGTCATGCGGTGTTTTCAGCAGATTCCGGAAAAAGCGCTCTGGA
>JAUSPJ010000345.1 GCA_030655795.1 Fidelibacterota bacterium
CCGTAATTCAAAAATTGCCAAAACCTGTAGAAAAAGCCGATACAACTAAAATCGAACCGGTTGTGGATGTTGAAGAAGAAGTGATACCCGCAGCAATTCCTGAAGTACTGTCACTGGTCATGATAACCAGCGATACCTGCTGGGTCCGTGTTGTTACGGATGAAAAAGATACAACCGAAGCCAATTACCTTCCCAATATCCGCCGGGAATGGATAGCGGAAAAACAGTTTGACGTTCGGGTTGGCCGGCCAACGAAAGTTCAACTGATCCTGAATAATAAACCTTTGGGCCCGATCGGAAGTGCCGGAATTCCCACCCGTCTCATTATTTCCAAAGACGGCATCATTCGCTCCACTTTGCTGCGTCGATAAAAATTCCAGACCAAATCTCCAAATAAGTCAAGTAAATGAAAAAATTTACTTGACAATACGGGTATTATGTCCTATAATTGTGGGTAGATGTGGGGAGAAATCCCAAATATTCCCAAAGTTTTACGGAGATTATGATCACTTCCTTTGCCGGCGAATCCAGAAATTTTTTAGACGATAAAAGTCGCCTGAGTATCCCGGCAAAGTATCGGCGCTGGATCAGCGGAGAAGATGCAGAGTGCGCCTTTTTTATTACAAAAGGTTCAGACCTGTGTCTCGTCGCTTACCCGGAACCGGAGTGGGAGATTTTCACGGAAAAGCTGCAGCAGTTGTCGCGTTTCAAGAAAAAAAACCGGTCGTTTATTCGAACCTGGTCGCGGAATTCCATCCGCCTGAAATGTGACAAGCAGGGCCGTGTCCTCCTGCCTCAGGAGCATCTTGATTTTGCCAATATTAAAAAAGAGGTCGTAATCATTGGCGCTTTGAATTACTTGGAATTATGGGATCCAGAGACATTGGAAAAACACCAGGAATCTCAAATCCCCCTAGACGATGATTATTATGAAGATTTAGCAGATATATTATAATCGTTTAAGCGGATCCAGGTAGATGTCCACAATTCATGTACCGGTATTACTCAAAGAAACTATCCAGATTCTGGTCTCAAGACCGGATGGTGTGTATGTTGATGCCACACTTGGTACCGGCGGGCATTTTCGTGAACTTTCCTCACAGCTAAACCAAGATGCAATCCTCCTCGGTATTGATGCTGACCCAACAGTAATTGATCACTGTAAATCAAACCTCAACATACCACAAAAACACCTGTATATAAATTCAAATTTCGAATCAGTAAAAGCGGTCTGTTTTCGGAATGGTTATCCTAAAATCGATGGAATTCTCATGGATTTGGGATTGTCCTCCTATGCCCTGGATGATCCTGACAGAGGTCTCTCCTTTTCTGCCAATGGCCCTCTGGACATGCGCTTTTCCCCCGCCATCGGCCAAACTGCAGCCGATATCATTAATAATGCCGGTTTAACCGACCTCATTCATATATTTCAGGAATTCGGTGAAGAACGGTTTTCCAAATCGATTGCTCGTTCAATTGTAAATGAGCGCCAGAAATCTTCGATAAAGACTACCGCTCAACTGGCTGCCATCGTGAAGCAAAAAGCACAAGCTCAAAACGTTAATAAAACGTTGAGTCGTATTTTTCAGGCGCTTCGCATTGCAGTCAACTGCGAATTGGATGTCCTGCAAAAAGCCCTCACAGACAGCGCCAGCATTCTAAATCCGGGGGGCCGACTGGTGGTCATTACCTATCACAGTCTGGAAGACCGAATCGTAAAACAGTTTTTTAAATACGAATCTACAGGCTGTATCTGTCCCAGAGAGTTTCCAATTTGTCAATGCGATCACAAAGCAAGTCTTAAGATAATAACTCCAAAACCGATACTTCCAAAAAAAGAAGAGATAATCCAAAATTCACGCGCTCGCAGCGCCAGGTTACGAGCTGCAAAACGATTGTGATACTATATGAAAAAGAAAAAAATCAGTAAAAACCGTCGTAAAAATTTGATTATGTCCTCCCTGTTCATTTTTCTGATCGGGATGATGGTTTTCTATGTCTGGATTTTCAATTACACTAATCAATTATATAAGAAAATTGATGTCCTTAAACGCGAGGAAGCCAATCTGGTGACCCAAAATCGGATTACCTCTGTTGAATTAGATCGTCTTGCCCGTGCGGATCGAATCAAACAGATCGCCACCGATGAAATGAACATGTACACTCCGCCACCGGAAACATTGGCGGTTGTTATTGCAGAATTACGGAAAAACTAAAAATTAAATGTCAGCCCAATTCCAACATATTAAAAAACGGTCACTTGTAATGTCCTCGGTATTTATCCTGTTCTGGGGACTGGTTGTGGTCCGCCTGTTTTTCATCCAGGTCATCATTGCCGATCAGTACCAGATCACATGTAAACGTCAGGCCGATTATCGCAAGATAATCACACCTATCCGGGGTGCCATATTCGATCGTAATCAAAAAGCATTAACTGTGGATATTGTGCGGTACAATATCGCAATTCACCCCTATCTCCTTGATGATAAGGAAAATCTGGCAAAAGAATTAAGCGCTTTGCTGCGTCCGAATTATTCAAAATATTTAAAAGCCCTGAAATCCGATCGTACTTATATCTTACTCGAACGGAATCTCCCTCATAACGAAATTCAGGAGTTCCTGGATAAATATCAGCATCACAATGGTTTTGCGGTTGAGCGGCGTATTCAACGCAACTATCCCTTTGGCGAACTGACGGGGCAACTCATCGGATTTACGGATACTGACAACCATGGTATTGTCGGTCTGGAAAAGGAATTCGAGCCCTATCTTTGCGGTACGCCTGGCTGGCAAGTTTCATTAAAAGATGGCTGGGGTCGGCTGAACAATCGTCCGGATTTACCCTATCAGGAATCAATTGATGGAAATGACATCACGCTCACCATTGATTACGAATATCAGACAATCCTGTATGAAGAATTGATGAATGCTTTCAATAATCATGATGCAGATAAAGCAATGGGCATTATTATCGACCCCCAAAATGGTGAAATACTGGGTATGGCAACTATCCCGGGATTTGACCCGAATAATCCAATGAACTC
>JAUSPJ010000348.1 GCA_030655795.1 Fidelibacterota bacterium
TTCCAACGTCACCGGAACAGCAACGACCGATATTAATGAAATCCGGGAACGGCTCTATCGGCAATTGACTTCACCGGTTCTATGGGTAAATTCCATTGAAAATATGATCAATGACGGCGCCGGCGTTTTTGTCGAGGTCGGTCCTGGAAAAGTACTGCAGGGAATTATCAAGCGGATCAACAGCGATGTAATTATAACAGGCGTTTCAAGCGCCGAAGATTTGGAGAATCCCGTATGGAACTGACATTCAAGGACAACATTGTTCTGGTCACCGGTTCCGGACGCGGCATCGGCCGTTCAATTGCCGAGAGTTTTGCCGAACACGGCGCTACTGTGATTTTATCGGACTACGATGCGGAATCCTTAGCACACGTCGAGCAGGCATTTAAATTAAAAAATTATCCCTATCTCGCTGTTCCCTGCGATGTTACCGACGAGGAGCAAGTCCAGCAATTATTTGAAAAAATTATCGCATCCTACGAGAGAATTGATGTCGTTGTTAATAATGCCGGTATTACCCGGGACACGCTCTTGATGCGGATGAAAACAGACCAATGGGACAGCGTCATCAACACCAATTTAAAAGGTGTTTTCCTGGTCACCAAAGCAGCCAGCAAATTTATGATGAAACAACGCTCCGGAAAAATCATCAATATCAGTTCCGTCGTAGGGATTGTCGGAAACGCCGGTCAGAGTAACTATTCCGCCAGCAAAGCCGGAGTCATCGGTTTTTCAAAATCCATCGCCAAAGAACTGGCCAGTCGTAATATTACGGTAAATGTCATCGCTCCCGGTTATATTGAGACAGAGATGACACACGTTCTCAGTGATGCAGCAAAAGAAGCATTTTTATCAACTATCCCGCTGAAACGAGCGGGCTCTCAAATAGATGTCGCCAACGCGGCACTGTTTTTAGCGTCGCCAATGGCTGATTACATTACCGGTCAGGTAATAAAGGTCGACGGCGGCATGGTCATGTAAACCAAATAAGGAGGATAGAATGAGTAATTTTGAAAAAGTTCAGGAAATTGTAGCCGACAAACTTGGCGTAGAAAAATCTAAAATTACCAACGAAGCATCGTTTATTGACGATCTGGGTGCTGACAGTCTTGACACGGTTGAACTCATCATGAAAATGGAAGAAGAATTTGATATTGAGATTCCTGATGAGGAAGCGGAAAAACTGAAAACCGTTGGTGACGTCGTCAGTTATATCGACAGTCTCTAAAAAGTACCTATTATATGGAAAAAAGAGTTGTTGTGACCGGTGTGGGCGTCATTTCTCCCATTGGAAATGATGTTCCCACATTCTGGTCGAATTTAATAAACGGAGTCAGCGGCGTTGATATAATCAAGGCTTTTCCGGTTGATGATTTGCCGGTAAAAATCGGGGCCGAAATAAAAAACTTCGACCCGACCGAATGGATTGACTTGAAGGAATCCAAACGAATGGATCCGGTGACTCATTTCGGCATCGCAGCAGCGGAACAGGCTATCCGGGACGCCGGATTAAACGATAGCGCCCTGAATCCCGAAAGGGTTGGAGTCATCGTCGGCTCCGGTATCGGCGGTATTCAAACCCTGGAAAATCAGCACAGTGTTCTGGTCAACAAGAGCCATCGTTTTGTAAGTCCGTTCTTTATTCCGATGATGATTCCGGATATTGTACCCGGACACATCGCCATCAGGCACGGCTTTATGGGTCCAAACTATTCGGTTACTTCCGCCTGCGCCACATCGTCACACACCATCGGATTAGCCATGCGGCATATTCTGAGCGGCGACGCCGATGTGATGATCACCGGCGGCTCGGAAGCCAGTATATCACCGATTTCCCTGGCAGGTTTCACAAATATGAAGGCCCTGTCACGACGAAACGATGAGCCTCAGAAAGCCAGCCGCCCTTTTGATCTGAACCGGGACGGTTTTATCATCGGGGAAGGCGCCGGCATTGTCATTCTCGAAGAACTGGAACACGCCATTCGACGTTACGCGCCAATTTATGCTGAGATTACGGGTTACGGATTTTCCGGGGACGCTCATCACATAACCGCCCCCCATCCGGAAGGAAAAGGCCAGGCGCTGGCGATCCAGTCAGCGATTAATATGTCCGGCATAAATCCCGAAGACTACGGGTATATCAATGCTCATGGCACATCTACTCCGTTAAATGACAAATACGAAACCATCGCCATCAAATCCGTTTTTGGCCAACACGCCTATGATTTAAGTGTCAGTTCAACAAAATCCATGACAGGCCATCTGTTGGGCGCGGCTGGCGCGATTGAATTCATTGCGCTTTGTCTCACGTTAAGAGATCAGATCATTCCCCCCACCATCAATTATGATGACCCCGATCCCGACTGCGATCTGAACTACACACCAAACAATGCAATTGAGAAATCCATACACGCCGGATTGAGCAGTAATTTTGGATTTGGCGGGCATAACGCAGTCGTTGCTGCAAAAAAATTCGAGTCCTGATCACTTTGTTGTTTCCTTTTAAATTTTTTAGAAAAAAAACACCGGAAGCAATTGAAAAAAAGATCGGTTATGTTTTCAAGGATCGGGTATTACTACAAACGGCACTGACCCATCGCTCAGCGGCTAAATCCCAGAATGAATCCTATGAGCGTCTGGAATTTCTGGGCGATGCAATTCTGGACCTGGTTATTTCCGATCACCTGTATCAAAAACACCCCACTAAATCAGAGGGCCAACTCACCCAGATGCGTTCTATGCTGGTCAACGCCAAAACTCTGCATGAAGTAGCAAAATCGATCCAGCTGCAGCAAGACCTGAACGTGGATAAAAGCATCGATCTGGACAATTCGCCCACCCAGCAAAACCTGCTCTCCTGTTCTCTTGAGGCAATTATTGGAGCTATTTACCTTGACCGGGGAATGCACTACGCGGAAAAGTTCATCAGGCGGTTTATTATCTCCAATAAAGAGCGCGAAGCGATACCATCGGAATATAATTATAAGGGGCAACTACTTGAATATTGCCAGAAAAACGGTATAAACCCGCCGGAATTCAGGACTGAAAACGTCGATGGTCCTGATCACGCCCGTCACTATACAATAGTAGTGTACATCGATAATGTGCTCTATGGAACAGGAACGGGTACTACTAAACGGATTGCAGAACAGCAGGCCTCGGAAGAAGCCTACAAAAATCTGTTTACTACAAAATAATCAGTTGTTTTTTAGTTCTTTTTCCAATGAAGAAATCTGGTCCCGGAGTTGAGCCGCCAGCTCGTAATTTTCTTCATCGATGGCAATTTGCAATTTCGTTTTCAGCTCCACCAGCCGGTCGAGTAATTCGTCTTCAAAGGGATCTTCATCCAGCGGTTTCTGTTCGTGAATATCCGGTACTTTCAGTAATTGCCCCGCTTCGTTCATCACCGCTTCACTGACCAAAATACCGGCGTCCACTCTTAATGCTAATGCGATTGCATCACTGGGACGGCTGTCCACCTTTGTAACGGGCGCATCGGTTTTGTCTTTGAGCATTATCTGAGCGTAAAACGTCCCGTCGATCAGATCGTTAATAGCAACTTCCTGAACAGAAATCCCCATGCGGGTGAGAATCCTGACAAACAGATCGTGAGTCATCGGTCGCGGCATTTTCACCTGCTCTATGGCCAATGCGATCGATTGGGCTTCAAATACACCGACGATAATTGGGAGTTGCCGGGCCCCGCCCACCTCTTTCAGAATAACCGCATACCCCTTACTAGGCGGATAGAATATGATTTTATCCAGTTCTACGTTAATCATCTACATCAAATATATTGGGGGATTCCAAAAATCGCAAGGAGAAAGTACACATTACTCGCCCTGATCAAGAAAATCATGGTGATACTGCGTCAAAATGGAGAAAATTGATGCAGCGCTATCGTCACTCAATATTAACTCATCCAGATGCTCAAGATGGCTGGTATCCATTGAACTGACCTGTTTGGAAATCAAGTCCAGGGAACTGGTGCTGACGCTGATGGAGCGGATTCCGATTGCAGTCAGCCCGATCAATGCATAGGGATCGGAAGCCATCTCACCACAAATATTCACCGGAATTTTGGCTTTTTCCCCGGCGATCACCACCTGATTAATGGCCCTGAACATTTTGGGATGATAATAATTCCTGGCCAGGTCTACAGTCCGGCCCGATCCGATCAGATACAGAGCCAGATCGTTGGTCCCAATACTGAAAAAATCAACAATTTTGCCGAGTTCATCGAGTTCATCGAGCACACTGCTGGTCTCAATCATTGCTCCTAACTCGATATTTTCACTAAATGGAATTCCGGCTTCACGTAGCTCGGATTTGATCTCGTCCAGCAGTTTTAATGTTTGCCTGACTTCGTCGGTAAACATTACCAGCGGAAGCATTATCTGAGCATTGCCGTAAACGCTGGCGCGCAGCAGAGCACGCAGTTGATTTTTTAAGATTTCCGGGTTTTCCAGCAGAAAACCGATGCCTCCCCATTCATCAAATACATGATCTTCCTGAATAATCTCCATATCGAGCATCGCCAGCAACTTATCCCGTCCAAAATCGAAAACCCGGAAAACAACCGGCAGTTTACCCATTTTAGTCAGCACACTCTTATAGGCCTGAAATTGGGTTTCTTCATCGGGAATTGCGTTGCGTTCAATGCAAAGATATTCAGTCCGAAAAAGGCCGATGCCCTGAATTAATTTCGGATTCATGGCCATTACTTCATCCACAAATCCGGCATTCAGATATATATGGTAGGGTACTTTATCCTTCGTTGAATTGGCCACTTTATCCGATATCATCTGTTTTCGGTATTTCTGAAACTCCCGAATCCGGGCCTGGTAACGCATTTTCACGCTATCGGTGATATCCAGTAAAACCTCTTCATTATCGGCATCTAAAATTATTTCTGAATAGGAAACCAGTTCTTCGATTGAATGGATATCTGAAAGATAGGGAACTCTGAAAGCCCGCGCCAGAATACCGGCGTGGGAATCGAAACCGCCATAACGGGTAATCAATCCAAGCGCTAAACTCTGATCGAGATGAATGAGATCGCCGGGAGAAATTTTTTCCGTCACGACGATTGAAGGTTCGGTAATTTCCGAGTGTATCAGATCCTTGTCACCAAGCAAATGATGCAATACCCGTTTTTTAATATCCCGTAAATCGGCGCTGCGTTCTTTGAAAAACTCGCTGTCGGTTTTCAGGAGCAGTTTTTCATACTCATTCATCACTTCGTAATAGGCCCAGGCTATATTTTTTTTCTCACGGCACATCAGATCTTTAACGGCCTTGATCATCTCATCATCCTGAACGGCAAGCACCTGGGCGTCTATAATCCGGGCGTGATCTTCATCCAGATGATCCATTACAAGATCCCGGACCTGGGTTAGTTCATCTTTGGCGGACTGAATCGCTACCGTCAAGCGGTCCAGTTCACTCTCAAAATCTTCCTTCCGGATAAAATGTCGGGGAACTGTCAGGTGACCTTTTTCAAAATGATAAATCGGTCCGCTGACGACTCCCCGTGATATTTTCACACCCTTGATTGTTTTCATGTCTATTCCATGTTAAATCTGTTTTGGGCCAGTGAATCCAGCACCTCGACGGCTTCTGTCTCATCCAAACCATCGGCGTACAAAATTAGTGCGGATCCCGGCTCAACCGCCAGAACCAGTAATCCTAGAATACTCTTGGCGTTTACGCGAACACCGTTGTATTCCAAATATATCTCCGATTTGAATTTGGATGCTGCTGTCACAAAAGCCGTAGCCGGGCGCGTATGCAGGCCATGCTTGTTGATTATTTTAATTTCTCTGCTAATCATTGCTTACCGTTGCCTTTTCGATATCATATCAACCAAATACTGCAAATTTTCCTGTGCCTTAGCCGGCAATTGATCGAGACGTTTCAGCGCATTGTTCATCAACTGTGCAATTTTGTCACTGGTTTTAGTAAAAATATCTTTACGTTGAAATGCATCCTGAATCGCATCACGGTTATCAAGATTTGCTTTCATAAATTCCAAAAACGATTGCTTCTCATCCGCCGATAATCCATCAAACGCCAGTATCAGCGGGTAAGTCTTTTTACCGGAAATTATATCGCTATCGAGACTTTTTCCCATATTCAGGGCGTCGGATGTAATTTCCAGCAGGTCATCCTGTATTTGAAATGCCTGCCCGAGTTCAATGCCGAAGCGGTTCAGGTTATCGGCAACAGTCTCATCGGCATCGGAAATCAGCGCACCCAACTGACAGGACAGCCCCAGCAGGCGCCCGGTCTTTTTTTCAACCATTTCCAGATAATCCTCAGCCGTTACATCCAGACGGGTTTCAAACTCTACGTCCAGGGCCTGACCTTCACATATCTCCAGCATGGCCTGACTGAACTCAAATCCCATCTGCCGGATCCGCGGTGCATCGGTCTCCATCAGCAGCCGAAACGCCAGGGCCATCAGGCCGTCTCCCGATAAAATAGCCGTATTCGTATCCCATTTGACGTGCACTGTTTCCAGCCCGCGCCGCTTAGTATCGTTGTCCATAATATCATCATGGACAAGGGTAAAGGCATGCAATACTTCAACCGCCAGCGCAGCCGGGCGCAGCCTGTCGTGGGCGACACCCAATCCTTCACCGGTCAAAAACGTCAGCA
>JAUSPJ010000353.1 GCA_030655795.1 Fidelibacterota bacterium
AATCACCAATCAGGTAGAGATCAACATTCACAATATCGACACTCTGTTGGACGGTACTCTCGATCAGTGCCAGGAACAGAAAATCGCTCCGCAGGCCTGGTGCCCGCTGGGAGGAGTCGTGTATCCGGCCTGGGGCAATACGTTTTCACCGGACGATGAGACACGGATCAAAGCGGAATTTGACCTCCAGGCAATTAAGTATAACACTGAAAACTGGATCATCATGCTGGCATGGCTGCTGAAACATCCGGCCCGGATCTTTCCGATCATCGGTACCACAAATTCTTCACGCATCAAGGCTTCTCTGCAGGCCTTGGAAATTGACTACAGCCGGGAAGACTGGTACCGACTGCTGGAAGCCCGCAACGGTCAACCGGTGCCCTGATCCGGCTATTCGCATGTTCCCGGTGTCTACGCTCCGGCGCTGAGACCAGATTAAAAGATGAATCTCCGAATCGTCTTAATTTCGCAAATTTCATATTGATTCTTATATATCGATTACGTAAGATTATGTTTGAATGATAAAAATAGTGAGATTAGTAGTATGACTAAAATATTCAAAGAAAACATTAAAAATGAATTAAAAACTATTTTAGGTTCAGAAAAAGAAATTGATAAAATAGTTTTATTCGGATCATTTATTTATTCAGATAATCCGAATGATGTTGATATTGCAGTATTTCAGACGAGTAATAACAAATATTTGGATTTAGCGTTAAAATACAGAAAGTTAACACGAAAGATATCAAAGAAGATACCGTTAGATATAATTCCAATAAAATCCGGCGTGAAGAATAGCTCATTCATGACTGAGATTGAATCCGGAGAAGTAATTTATGAAAGATGAAACTAAGACCTGGTTGGATTATTCTAAAGAGAATCTGGAATCTTCAAAAATATTCATAAAGAGAAAGTTGTACAACCCATGCTTACAAAATATCCAACAAAGTGTTGAAAAAGCGTTGAAAGCAATTTTCATTGAGCGGACAATCAAATTAAAGAAAACCCACAGTATCACAGAATTAAGAAATATATTAAAAGAAAATAAGATAAATATAGATTTAGATGAAGATGATTGCGATTTTTTAGATTCTATTTACCTGCCTTCAAAATATCCGGTGATTAATGTTTTACCATTTTATGAACCTGATGACGAGATTTGCCAAAAAGGGATTAAAATAGCAGAATCAGTATTAAATTCTGTTTAAAATATTGTAAAATAAAGATTGCAAAAGATCAAATACACCGGATTTCACGATGACGATTCATGAGATATTTTCGTAGACTTCTAACGATCTTTTAAATTTCTTTATTATTATCATTTTCTTATAAGGAATCACATTATGGAATTAAATCTAACCATCCGAAAAGCCCGAATCGATGACACCGAAACAATCACCAATTTTAATATCGCCATGGCGCTGGAGACTGAAGGAAAAATCCTCGCAAAGGAAAAAATCAGCGCGGGCGTTGAAAATCTTTTCAGACATCCGGAATACGGTTTTTACATTGTGGCTAAAGCCGGTAATCGCGTCGTAGGATGTCTGCTGATCACCTACGAATGGAGTGACTGGCGCGACGGCCTGATCTGGTGGATCCAAAGCGTCTATATTCATCCCGATTTCCGTCGGCAGGGCATCTATCGTAAAATGTACACCTTTATCAAAAATCTGGCGTCATCTGAGAACAATATTCGTGGATTCCGGCTCTATGTAGAAAAGGAAAACAGGGTCGCCCAAAACACCTATAAAAACCTCGGTATGGAAGAAACCGGATACAACATGTATGAAGAGATGCTCGCTTAAACCGAAATGACATTTTTCCGAAAATTGAATAGACCTTTGTCGTTTCCCGCTTTAAATTTCGGCGATGGTTCTGTTAAAACCTAAGCGGAGGTATTCTCTTGTCAATTCACGAAAACCGTACTGTAAACTGCCCGAAATGTCAGCATGGACAGACAATCATTGTCTGGAGTTCTATAAACGCTACTCTGAATCCCGACGGTCGTAACAAATTATTTGATGGCCAGATCAATCACTTTAAATGCGTGAAATGCGAGTATGAATCGCTCATCCCGATACCGCTGCTCTATCACGACCCGGAACGAAAAATCGCGGCTCACTATTTCCCGCCGGAATCCATGAAAAAAGCCGAATTTCTGGACCAGTTCGATCTGGAGGGAAAATTTGTCGTTACTGGTGAAGTGGATTTCGATGTTCCCGATCATCTCCTGGATATTCATATGGTATTTAATATGAATGAGCTGGTCAGTTACGTCGTTTTCAGGGAAATGCTGATTGAATTTCACCAGCAGAATCTTGCCACGCCCGATCCCAGTCTGAATTGAGTAATAAAGGAAAACACTGATGACCGACGCCAAAATGATAGAAATTGTCTCCGCCGAGCTGCAATTAAACAGACACCAGGTAGCCAATACCATTCAATTGCTGGATGATGATAAGACAGTCCCCTTTATCGCCCGATACCGTAAAGAGCATACCGGTGAACTGAACGAAGATCATATTCGTGACATCCAGCAACGGTTCACATACCTCAGAACCCTGGAAAAACGCAAAGAAACCATCCTGAAAAGTATTGACGAGCAGGGCAAACTGACACCTGATTTAAAAGCAAGAATTGATGCCACCGCCAAACTTCAGGACCTTGAGGATATTTATCTC
>JAUSPJ010000355.1 GCA_030655795.1 Fidelibacterota bacterium
ATAATAGCTCAATCCGATCCCTCGGGAATAATGATATTCATCATATCCATTACCTTCAACATACAATCCAATTTCATCAGCATAGAATCCAAGGTTACCCACTAGCTGCATCGATAAATACCAAGAACAGTTGGTGAGTCCTGTCATTGTATCGGTGTAACAATGTCTTCCCGAATCGGTAAATTCAAAGTTGAATAAAGCTACTTCACTGGAGTCCCACCAATGGTAAAGCATTATCTTCAACACCACTGTATCCACACGGAGGAAATAATTATACGTCTTATCGCTGTCCTTTTTAATAAAATAGCGCTGACCATTGGGCATAACCGTATCACCGGTTATACTTTCAGTAATATAATCATTGTACACCGGCTCATAGACACGATGATACTGCCAGCGGTTACCAATATTCAACGGATTATAACTCAGTAACTCCAGTGTATCGATCTGTGAATACAGCAGCTGCAGATGACTTATCAGGAGTATCGATATTATTCCCAAACGAATTGACCGGACGCTTGAATGACTTTTTATCATCCTGTCTCCACTTTGTCTAACCTCCCGGTGGTTTTGAACCTCCGGGGGGATAAAAGCATGTTTTTTGTTTCCTTTTTCCCACTCCACGATTACCTCATCGGGGAATATCCTCCACTTTTTAAAAAGCATCAAATTTCAATAACCAAATAGCAAACAATATCAAAATCCTAAATCCCAATTTTCTAAACACAATAATTGTGTAATTCTCTGTTTTGGACATTGAATTTTGGGTAATTGAAAATTGTTTGTGTTTTGTCATTTGGATTTTGTGATTTCTCATTTGAGTAAAATGCATTTCTTCACATCCGTGAATTGCCCGGCGGTGATGCGGTAGAGATAGACGCCGGAACTATACCGCGTGGCATTCCACTGTACCGAGTAATACCCCGGTGTTTTTTGTTCATCAATCAGTTTTTCCACCAAATGCCCGTTAAGGTTGTAGATCGACAATTGAACATGTGCCGCTTGCGGCAGAGCATACTGGATCGTCGTAACGGGATTGAAGGGATTCGGGTAATTATAATAAAGCCGGTAGTATTCCGGATTTAATCCAACATAGCCCCCTTGCACGGAGGTGGTTCTGTTACTTTTATATAAATTATTAGCGGAATTTATTACATAGACAGATTTATTGGGCACCGCACTAATCGCCGTCAAGGCTGTATCCTGAGATATTGTAGCCGATTCCCAGTTAATCCCGCCATCATGAGTCTCCCACACTATACCCTGGTTTGTTATTACCCAGCCCGATAATGAATCCGTAAAAGAAATATCGACCGCATTTATCATATCATCCTGAAATATCTGACCGTAATCCATCCATGTGTTTCCGTAATCCTTCGTATGAAGGATCTGACTGTCTCTGCTCAAAACCCATCCGTATCCGTCATTAATAAAATAGCATTTGATATAACTACGGTATTCGTCATGTGTGACGCTCCAGGTTCGACCCATATCGGCTGATATCGCCACGCCTCCATTTCCTGACACACAAGCTTTTGCATCGGATAATATCGTCCCGGTATAAACCGAATCTATAAAACCGTTTTCAGGGATGACTGTCGAACAATTCCAGGTAGCGCCGCCATCAGATGTAACGGCGATCATGCTTTCCGTTCCGACAATAATTCCAAAGGACGTATCGCGGAAAGAAACAGACTGTATATCGGAAAGTCCCGTGTACATTTCGAACTCAAACAGAGAATCCGGAACTTGCGTCCAGTCTTTTCCACCATTGGATGTTTTATATAGACAATACAAACCAGCCGCCCATCCGTGCAGACTGTCCTGAAAATCGATACAATTGAACCATGAGTAATCCGTACCGGTAAACTGTTCGGTCCAGTTTGCACCTCCGTCTTTCGTGCTCAGGATAATCCCGACCGGACCGGTTTTTTTTCCTCCGGCCCAACCATTTAACGAATCGGAAAACGATAATGTGTAAATCCTGTAATCCTGGGAGAAATTGTACACTTTGGTCCACGAGTCACCCTGCGCGATCAGGATCGATGTCGACATTAAAATAATGCCAGCAGTTGTACAGATAAAGAGTGACTTTTTCATGTAAGCTCCTTTTTATCTTCCCGTTGGTTTGAAAACTTCCGGATGGATTTATCCCGCATTTTAGGCAGTCCCTTCTTTTCATCTTTTGTCAATGCAATCAGAAACGGTTGCAGCTTTTCTTCCAGGGTCGTCAGGGCTGCCCGGATAGCCCCCTGCTCCTCCGCCGGGATTTGAATCGACACCAGATTACCTTTTGCCATGTTGTTTTCCTTTCGTTAGAGTTACTTTTTTCTACTTACCTTTCCTCTTTTATAAGCTCATTGGAGAACATTGCCCGCTTTTAGGAAGCACCAAATTTCCCCAGGGGCTCCGGAGCAATGACCCAAACGGTGGAAAACCAGACATTTTCCGTTTGGTATTTAAGATTTGGGTGATTGTCTCGCCATAGACTCCTGATGGAGGGATTTGTTTGTGATTTGTTTTTTGGGATTTGATATTTTTCACTGTTTTAAGTTTCCATCCTCTAAGCGCATCAGAAACTTTGCCGTTCTCCGGTCTGCAAACCACCAGGAGACACAAGAGACCGTCAGGTACACCATAATGGTGATGATCTTGTCAAAAAGACCGTAAGCCTCAGCCGTTGTCAGCGGTGTTGTTCCGCTGGTTTTCTCCAGTGTTTGCCAGGCGACGATGGTGATCCAGGTGGATACACCCATCAGGTAATAGGTTATCGCTGGTCGGGCAAGGTGTTTCAGAAAATCCACAACCCCAAACAGAAATGACAGGATCGCGCCAAGCCAGGCTGTCCAGGGGCTTTCCATCAGTTTGTTCATATAGGAACTGTCAAAGAGCGGTTTCTCCGCCTGCCCGTAGGAGGCTTTCAGGGCCTCCATGTCGGCTAGTGAGATTTTACCCTCCGTTTCCGCCTGGGTGACCTTGACCTGCATCTCGGCTTCCAGCCGGATGGTCTGCATATCCAGTTCCGTCATCTTTTCTTCGTGCTGATTTTTAAGTTTCTGCATTCTGAAATTTGTGAACGAGGTCAGGGCGTTGCCGATCAGACCGGTCAGTCCGCCTCCAATGATCGATGTTAAGATGTTTGCAGCCATAATGCCTCCCGTAATTTTTAGACATGATAATTCCAAAGGAATCCCTATGGGACAAGATTTACATGATGATTGTTACATTTCCAGCATTTTCCCTCTAAAAAATCGCAATCGGCAAAACGATTTTAGGATTATCTTGCCAATCATGTTATCATGTCTGCTTAATCCAAATAATTTCCAATTGAAATGGTTTATCTACAGTTTATTCCCTAAATCCGAAATATGATTATGAAAACACCTCGTAAGTGTTTAAATTACATTG
>JAUSPJ010000356.1 GCA_030655795.1 Fidelibacterota bacterium
CCGCACCGGCCTGGGACTTTATTTATTCTGGTTGCAGGGCTCCTGCTCTGCAACCAATACCATGAGATTAGACAGTATGCATCGCCCGGATTTATCGGTCACACCGCACCGGCCTGGGACTTTATTTGGTACAGGGCATTATCGGCTTTCATGGTGGCAAGATTCGCGCAGAACTACCAGACGATGGCGCCGGGCTGGTCATGCGGATCAAATTGCCGGTTTATCCGAACGGACGGAAAGCCTTGTTAAAAAAATTGCTGAAGGAGCAACCGTAAGCATCCGGAGTGCCGCATGAACAATTCACCTATTAAAAGTGTACGTATTCTCATGGTCGAAGACGAGGAGATTTTGGCCGAAGGCATCCGCTTCAATCTGGTTAAAAATGGATATGCCGTGGAGTGGGTCAAAGACGGTCGCGCCGCGCTGAAGGCTTTCAACTCAATGGAGTACGACCTGATCTTGCTGGATATTATGATCCCCTATATCGACGGATTCGAGGTCGCCCGGCAAATACGCATGACCGCTCCCTTGATGCCAATCCTGATGCTGACAGCTAGGACCGCCGTCGATGATCGCGTCCACGGTCTGGAAGTCGGCGCAGACGACTACCTGACCAAACCCTTTCATCTCGAGGAACTTTTAGCGCGTATCAAAGCCATGTTACGCCGGCACGACTGGTACCGCAAGACGCCGCCGGTCAGTAACATTTACCGGATCGGGAAAATCCAGGTCAACTTTGACGATTTCGTCTGCCGGTCGGAAAACCGCCAATTTGTCCTGACCCAGCGGGAAGCCATTCTGCTGAAGTATTTGGTCGCGCATAAGAACCGAATCGTATCCCGTCCGGAATTGCTGGAAAATGTCTGGAATATCTATGGCGCAGTCGAGACCCGCACGGTGGATATTTTCATAGCGCGTCTGCGGAAGTATTTCGAACCGAATCCTAAGAAGCCGATTTATATTAAAAGCGTCCGCAGTGCCGGGTATCTGTTCAATGACGCCGCAGAATGATGTAGATATATAAGGTCGTACCTGCTCGATTAATTCATTTAAATACTGGTGCCGTTTTGCGAATTTTCCGTTTAATTATTTCGAGTACATATCCGACTCACCAGTCGTCCGGAAATTAATACAATCGTTTTGCGTTTATTGCCGCAATAATTTCGTCAGAAAAACTTAACTGAGAAACAGGTCATATTTTTAGATAATTTTTACTGAAATAGTTATTGCGAAATGTGACCTGATTGCGTAAAGTACACCCTGTGAAAGCACGTTAATTGAAAGTTTATTTTCTCTTGTTATAAAAATGGTGAAAGAGAAGATAATCCATTGAAAATGACAGAGTCAAATGGTTGAATAAGAAAATTTTCGGAAAGTTTCCATAATAGAAACGAACGGAATCCGGATTTTAATCTTACAAGTATTTGTATCTGATTAACCGATCTGAACGGAAGAGGTAAATATCTGAATTTAAAATATGAGCTTAAACGATGATTAGTAATTTAAAGATTAAAACCCGGATGTGGTTTGTTATCATCGCTATTCTGGCTTGGTCGCCGAGTATATTTGCACAGGATGCTAAGACGATGGCCATTCTGGACTTCGAAGGTTTGGGAATAAAGCCTGAGGAAGTCAAAGCCTTGACCAATCGGCTTCGCACCAAATTAGTACAATCGGGAGCCTATGACGTAACCGAGCGCGGCAAGATGCAGGAAATCCTTGATGAACAGGGCTTCCAGATGTCCGGATGCACGTCGGAAGGCTGTATGGTCGAAGCTGGCCATCTACTTGGTGTACGATATATGCTGGCGGGCTCGATTTCCCTGGTCGGATCGACTTACTCGGTTGAAATGCGCGCCATTGACGTTGAAACCGGCAAGATCATTCAAACCGCCAGTTACGATTACAAAGGCCTGATCGATGACCTGATGAATGTCGGAATGCAGAGAGCCGTGGATATACTGGTCGGGAAAGAGACGACCCCGGTCACTCCGACTCTAAAAGCAGAACCGGCGATGCTGTCGATTGCTACGATGCCAAAAGACGCCGAAGTCCTGATTAACAATGCGAGCCGGGAATTGACTCCGTTAAACCTTACCGACATCCCGCCCAATAAACAGATTCATCTGGAAATAAGGAAGGAAAATTACGTTAGTCATGTCGCCGACCTGACGCTCAACTCCGACAAGAATCCGCCACTAAGAATTACGCTTTCTCCTCAGACTGGTCTGCTAAAAGTGAACGGGTCTCCGCGGGGATTCAAACTACTTATTGACGGAAAATCAATCGGCAATGCGATACTGGATAATTTGAAATACCCGATCGGCAAGATTGAAATTATCGCCAAAAAACCTGAATATCGTCCCTTTAAACAAACTATCGAAATTAATGCCGGTCAGACCGCCGTAGTGAATTTTAAATTGCAATCCATTCCAAAAAGCACTGCCCCGTTATTTTCAGCTATCGTTCCGGGTAGCGGCCAGTTTTATCAACATCGTCTTGTACACGGTCTTGTTTTTCTGGCCGCGACCGCCGGTGCCGGTGTGATG
>JAUSPJ010000359.1 GCA_030655795.1 Fidelibacterota bacterium
TTTATTCATAAGAGCTCCAATTGGTTTATGCGTTTGAGAAAAATGCTGATAAGAAACCGGACAATTATAATTAGACGGCCGAAGCCGACAGTTTTTTTATTCCCGCTGAAACCAGAAATGCGACTGTGAGCGTGAGCACTATAGTTGCACCGGAGGGTAAGTCGAAAAAATAACTGAGAAAAAGTCCTGCAATCGTAAAAACAGCCGAAATTATTACAGACCAGAGCATAAGCGGTCTGAGTCGTTTGACGAATTGCCGGGCAATGATTGGGGGGATTGTCAGCAACGCGATGATCAGAATAATTCCCACGACTCTGATCAGAATGATAACACTAAGAGCGACCATGCACAGCAGGAGTGAGTAGAAAAACCTGACCGAAATGCCGCTGATTTCCGCGAATTCTTCATCAAAACAGACTGCCTGAAATTGACTGTAAAAGAAAAACACCAACCCGAGAATGATTAAATCCAGCACAATCATTATGAAGATATCCGTAGTAGTTACGGTCAGGATCGACCCGAATAGATAGCTCATCAGGTCGGGTGCATAGCCGGGCGCCAGTTCCACAAACAGGATTCCCAACGCCATTCCCACGGACCACAGGATTCCGATAGCTGAATCTTCACTGATCCGTGTGTATTTCCGGGCGACACTAATTCCCAGAGCGGACAGCAGGCTGAAGGGGATCGCGGTGATGATTGGATTGACGCCAATGAGATAACCCAGACCCAAGCCGCCGAAAGCCGTGTGTGAAATGCCGCCGCTGATGAAAACGATCCGTTTGACTACAACCATTGTACCGACGATACCGCCGGCAATACTGACCAGAACAGCGGCCAGCAGGGCATTGCGCATGAATTCATACTGTAGAATTTCAATCATGGTCGTGTTTTTCCAGTAAACGATGGGGAACTTCATGTCCCACAAATTCAAAGGGGCATTGGTACATTTCGGATATTTTGGGAATGCCGTCCTTGGTCGAACCGTGAAAGTGCATGGTTCGGTTCAAACAGGCGATTTTATCTATATATGTTGAAACGATGCCGACATCATGAGTAACAACGACAATCGCAATCTCTTGATTTAAATCATTCAGTAATTCATATATAGAATGCTGCCACTGTTGGTCGATATTCGCAAGCGGCTCGTCAAGGAGTAGCAGTTTTGGTTCCGTTGCCAGCGCTCTGGCAATGAATATTCGCTGGCGCTGTCCGCCGGACAGTTCGCCGATTAATATCTCCGAAGAGGATTCCATACCGACTTTTATCAGGACTTTATTGGCGAGTTCAATCTCGGTTTTATTATAACCACTGCGAAAACGGCGTCTACCAAGGATACCCATCAGGACAACTTCACGGACAGTGATTGGAAATTCAAAGTCGAAATTGAATAGTTGAGGGACATATCCGACAAGATGACGATTGATTGTTGGTTCCCCGCCAAACAGGGTAATACTTCCGGTTTGCGGTTTGACAAGCCCGAGAATCAGTTTCAGCAGTGTCGTTTTGCCGCCGCCGTTGGGACCGAGTATACCCAAAAAATCACGCTCTTCAACCTGGAGATTAACATTTTCCAGCACTGCTTGTGAGTTGTAGCGAAAACTGACATTTTCCAGGTTGATGATCGGTTTGGCCATTGGTTTATTTCAGCGCATCCGAGAGTAACTGAGCGACACGTGTCAGATTAGTAATATAACTTCCGTCAAGCGGATCGATAGTCTGAATGTCGGCCGAAATCTCATTGGCGATGGTTCTGGCGTTTTCGGGATTATCCTGTGGAGATACGAAGATGGTTGATATCGCTTTCATAGTTGCTTCATCGATAAGCGATTGAAGATGTCTGGCCGAAGGTTCTTTGCCTTCGTGTTCAATTCCGATCTGATTCAGTCCGTAATCATGAGCAAAATAGCTCCAGGAAGGGTGGAGGACAATGAAATCGGATTTGGTTTTGTGGGCAAGAAGGGCAGATATCTGATCATCCAGCTGATCCAGTCGGTGCAGGTAATTTTCCTGATTCTTCAGGTAATAATGACTGTTTGCGCTGTCCGTAAGAATGAGTCCCCTGGTAATTGACTGAACCATTTTTTTTGCGTTCTTTGGTGAGAGCCAGATGTGGGGATCAACATGATCTTCGGAACCGATCAGTTCAATGCCCGGACTGGCGTCAATTACGTGCATTTGGGGATTAATCTCAACGAGTTTATCCATCCAGTTCACTTCGAATTCGACGGGAGTGCCGACCTTGACAAATATGTCGGTATCTTTCAATCGTCGTAATTGGGCCGGTTTGGGTTCATAGGAATGCGGAAAGGCACCGGGTGGGATCATAACATCTACGGCTACTTTTTCGCCTCCGACTTCGTTAATAAACTCTTTCAACGGAAGAATTGAAACCGTGACTGACAATCTATCCGATTGTGTATTTACCAGTTGACATTTGAAAAATGAACCTATCAGGCAAACGGTGATTATTATTTGTCTAAATCGTCTCATAAAACCGCCATTAATTTACACTAATTATGATAATTCGTCAGTATTAAATCA